>CAMLCW010000074.1 GCA_946478645.1 uncultured Variovorax sp. | reverse complement strand
CCCCCCCCCGCCCCCCCCCTGGTCCAAATCCCCCGCCCCCCCCCCCCCGCTCACGGCGCAACGTCCCAACCCGGGAAATGGGGGGGGGCCGGGGGGGGCGGGGGGGGGGGGGGGGCGGTGGATCGGTTGTCTCCTGCGGCGCCAAACTCGCGAAAGTATCGCCGATCCGCCATACAGGCCGAATTTCGCCGGCACGATAGGTAAACTCAATGACATATATGTAAACTTTCTAACTCGTTTTGTACGAAACCGCTTACAGTCTCGGCATGACGAAAAGACGAGTTCACATGTCCGTATTGATGGCGGAACTCAAGATGCTCCAGGCCCGAGCCAAGGCGGGCGACTGCGCGGCCATCCGCGTGCTCTGCAAGGGCAGCGAGCACCGGGCGCCGCCTGCTTGGATCGCCGAAGCGGCGCGCTGCAGGGACCGGGCGGCCTGAAGGGGGCGCTTGCGCGCGGCTGGAGGGTCATGTACACCCGACGGCCCAGCTTCTTTCGAGGAGTTCCGACGATGAGCTCCATCGCTCAACAATCCCTGCTCGCCAAGATCAATGCGTTGTCGCCCGAGCAAGTGGCTCAGGTGGACGGCTTCGTTGAATTCCTGTCGGCCAATTCCAGGCGCTTCGCCGCGCTGGATCGGCTGCTGGCCATCGCGCCGGCCCTGGAGGCCGCAGGCATTGCGCCCTTGAGCGAAGAAGAAGTCCAGGCAGAGATCGACGCTGCCCGCGCCGAGCGCCGCGCACGCCAAGCCGAGCAAGGCCAAGGCTCCGATGCGGCGCGTTCTTGACACCAACGCCCTGATCCTCCGCGCTGCCGTGGCGCAGCACGCCCTACCACCTCTTGCAGACCATCCGCGAGCGCCCGAACCACCGGGCAGGCCTGCGCCGCAAAGGTTGTGCCAAGGCACAGGCGCGAGACTTCCAGGCCCGTGTTGCCAGACGAATCAAATGGCTGTCGCTCATCTGCTCTCCATGGGTCATTGCTACGCCTGACGCGCGCAGGCAAGCTCATATTCGCGAACGAGCCGCGCTACCAATGTGGCTACATCGGGGATGTCGTCGATGAGATCGATGCCTTGCCCGCCGCTCCAGATGTCCCGCCACGGCCGGATGTCGGGCGGCAGATGGGCGAAGCGCTCGGCGCCAGGCATTGCGAGCGTCTCGATGTCGATCCCACAGCGTTGCAGCGACGGCTTCAACCAGTTCGCTGACACGCCTGTGACGTTGGGCGTGAAGACCAAGTCCTCCGATGTCGACTCGACGAGCATCTGCTTGTAGGCAGCAGGCGCATCGGATTCCTGCGTGGCGATGAAGCGCGTTCCCATGTACGCATAGTCGGCGCCCAGAATCTCCGCAGCCCGCACGCCAGCCCCGGTCGAGACGCCCCCCGCCATGACCAAGGGCCCCTTGAAGACCGTGCGGACCTTCTCGATCAACGTCAAATGGGACAAAGGCCCGGAATGGCCGCCGCCGCCCAACCCAATGGCAATAAGGCCGTCGACGCCCTGGCCGATCGCCTTTGTCGCGAACTCCAGACTGATGACATCG
The DNA here is from genome assembly GCA_946478645.1 of uncultured Variovorax sp. The sequence goes on along the minus strand of CAMLCW010000074.1, from coordinate 14,825 downwards.
TGCAGCACGCCCATGCCCTTTGAATGGGCGACGCGCACGACTTCGCGTGGACCGCCGTTCACACTGATGACCGTCTCCACGCCGTAGCGCTCTGCAAGCGCCAATGTCTCCTCGATCTGCGCCGCAGGCAACTTTGCGATCACGTTGACCACGAGCGGGCCCACCTTTGTGGAATGGGCCAGCGCTTCCCTGCGCGCGGTCTGGATCGCATCCAGCCATTGCTCGAACTGCTCGAGGGTTCTCGCGTTGCTGCGAGGCAAGACACCCACCAGTCCCGCGAGGCATGCCTCTCGCACCAAGCTGGGGCCAGAGACGAGAAACATGGGTGCGCAGATAACGGGAAGCGACAGGCTGGAGCGGTTGAACATGGCTGATGTGGCTCGTGCTAAGTAGGAGTGAATGGGCGGTTGCTTACTTCGGCTGCGCCGGCTTGCGCCAACTGCGCTCGTTGAACCCCGTGAACAGCAGGGGAGACTTCCCGACGAAACGCTCCACGGCATCCGCGTGGTATTCGGTGCCGATGGCGACGGCCTGTGCGAGCGCCTCGGCCTGCGCCATGGCCGGCTGGCTCGATTCGAAGGTTTGATGGAGCAACTGCTTGGTGAGCCCCACAGCAGCCACGGACGCCAGCTTCATCTTGTGGGCCAGCTCGGTGGCCGCCTCAATGGCTTCGCCTTCGGGCACCAGGTCGTACACGATGCCCATCGCCTTGGCCTCTTCGGCACCCAGCACGCGCGCCGAAAAGATCAACTCCTTGGCGCGCTGCAATCCCACGATGCGAGGCAGCGTGAATACGATGGACGTGTCTGGCACCAGGCCCATGCGGCTGAACGCTGCACAGAAGCTCGTCTTCGGCGTGGCGATGATGAAGTCGGCCGCCAGCGCGATGCTGAAACCGGCTCCGAAGGCCGGCCCGTCCACCGCTGCGATGACGGGCATCTCCAGCTTGAGCAGGTCGCGAAACCAGTCCTGCACGTTCGTCATGCGGCTGTGCATCATCTGGCTGGTCTTCTTGGTGGCCATGCCCTTCACGTCGCCACCGCCGCAGAAGGCGCCGCCGCGCCCACCGATCACCAGTGCTCTGACATCCAGCTCCTTGTGGTCGATGCCCCTGCGCAAGCGCTGGATGACATCGGCGATCTCGACCCGCATGACATCGTCGAGCGCGTTCTTGGCCTCCGGGCGGCTCAGATGAAGAAAGGCAACACCGTCCTCGATGCTGAACTCGATCGCTTCATAAGTCATGCTCGTGCCTCTGTGCTTGTTCGTTGACTGGGATCAGATCGACGTGCCTGGCTGCTCGCGCTGCAGGTTTGGCAGCAGCCGCACCACGACCTTCAGCGTCCAGTACGAGGCGAACGGTGATGCCTGCTGCGTGCTTCAGCCCACCGCCGCACGGAAGATGCGCATGTAGTTTCCGCCTGCGATCTTCCCCGCCTCCTCGGAAGTGAACCCGCCGCGCAGCATCGCCGCGATCAGGTTGACCCACTGCGCATAGTCCTGCAGCACACCAGGGGTGACCTGTTGATCGGTCCCCACGCAAACATGGTCTACGCCGACGACATCGACCATTTCCTTTAGTCCCTCGACGTATCTGTCAAGGTCGGGAAAGATGGCCCAGATGCCGATGGCGCCACCGGTCTCCGCAACCGCCTTCGCATGGTCCGCACTCACGCAACGGGCCGCCAGTCGGTTCGTTGCCATCGCCCGGGAGCCTGCAAGCGCCGTGTGCGACAGCAGCAGCGGTTTGGTCGAAGCCTTCGCGGCGGCCTTGGTTGTCTGTTCGGTGGCGTGTGCCACATCGACGACCATGCCCAAGCGGTGGCAGGCACGGATCACCTCGACGCCGAATTCCGTCAACCCGTCGTGTGTCACCGCGCCCATCTGGAAGTCCCCAACATCGTTCGGCGTGTAGTGCACAAGTTGCGCGGAGCGGACGCCGCGTTGGTGGGCTTCTTCCAGCCGCGCCAAGTTTCCTTCCAGGAAGTCCAGACCCTCGACGCCGCCGATCACAGCCGGCTGCCCTGCGCCGTGGGCCGATGCCAGATCGGCGGCCGTCAGCGCGCGTTGCAAGCCATGCTGCGCCACCAACTCGTCGGTCCAGGTGAGTCGTTCGAGATGGTGGCTGTACAGCTCACCCGGTCTCGGCGGACGGGTGATGCCGGTGACCCCGGCTGCAGTCCGGCCAAGAAGTGGTTCGTCCGGGATTTCCGACAGGCACACGGCGGCAAGGGAGCCGGCCCGCATCCCGGCGGCAAGGCTACCGTTCGGGGGGGCGGGTGAGTAGATGCCTTGCGGTCCGCCGTGCGTGTGGACGTCCACCGAGATGGAATGGCGCAGCACCTCCAGCGCCTTGGCGCCGACCTCGGCAACCTGGGCTGCTTCGGTCGAACCGCTGGGGCCAACGCCTCCGCCAAGCATGGCCTGGACAGACGCCATCGGCGTGCTCCAGATCGAATGGCGGCAAGCGCCGACGGCGTGAAAATGACCGCAGCACATGGCTGGTCAGACGGCAACCGTCGCCGTCACTCCGGCTTGGCGCCAGAGATGTCGACCAACTGCTTCCACTTGGCAAACTGACCTGGCATGTTGGCGCGCAGCTTTGCGGAGTCTTGCACATCCATCACATAGCCCAGCTTGGCGGCCAACTCCAGAAACTCTGGCGTTTTGGTTGCCTCGACCATGATGCGCGAGAGTGCCGTGACCGAGTCCGGCGGTGTGCCGGCCGGCGCGAGAGCCATGATGGGGGACGTCACGTCGTAGCCAGCCAGGCCAGACTCGGCCAAAGTCGGCACATCGGCGAGTGCCGGCACGCGTTTCGGCGTCGTGACAGCCAATGCACGCAGCTTTCCGGACTGGATCAGCGACATCGCCGTTGAGGTGCCGACCATTCCCATCGGAAGTGTTCCGCTCACCGTATCGACGATCACTTTGGAGGCATCTTTGTAAGCGACGTGCACGAGGTCGACGCCTGCCATATGCCCCATCTGAGCGCCGGCCATGTGGGTGGGCGTGCCGACCCCCGCAGAGCCATAGCTGATCGTCCCCGGGCTGCGCTTGGCTTCAGCCAAGAGGTCCTGGATCGTCTTGAACGGCGAGTTCGACGCCACTGCCACTGCAAACCCACCCACGATGAACTGGGCCACCGGCGTGAAGTCCTTCACCGGGTCGAAGGGCAACTTCGCACGGAGGTACGGGAAGGTGAAATGTGCACTCGTGGTCACCATCAAAACGGTGCCGTTCGCGGGAGCCTTGGCGACGTACTCCGTCGCGATCAGGCCGCCCGCGCCTGCCTTGTTCTCGACCACGACCGCTGAGTTCCACTGCTTGGTCATGTAAGCCGCAAGGAAGCGTGCCAGTGCGTCCATCCCGGGGCCCGGCGATGACGGCACGATGATCGTGACCGTCTGGGACGTGAAGGGCGCTGCAACAGCCAGGGACGGAAGTGCGAGCGCGGCCAGGCCAGCGCGGGTCAGTTGACGTCGTGAAATCATGTTGTCTCCATCAGGTTAGTTCGCCTGTGCAGTTCAGGTGCTCTGTACCGCGCAGATTGGCCGGTTCAGTTCAAGTCGGACCGCCGCCGGTGATCCGTGAATTTCGTCGAATGACGAGGACTCCTCCCAGGCCGACTGCGGCCAGTCAACACCTGCGTCAGAGTCCGAGAATCGTAATCTTGGCCCTGCCAGCCGAAAGCGTAACGTCCATGATGTGGATGTTTCTGGCGAAATGGACTTCAAAACCATCGACAGACTGGGGCTGCAGCGCCAACACAGAACCATTCGAAGCAATCCCTATTTGCGCAAAGCTACCGCACAATCCGGTCTGAAAACTGGTGTCGTCTCGTCGAAGGCCTCGGGTCTCGTGTCCACGATGTGGCGGATTGAACTACGCCTGCGAGCAGAGATCCCTAGCGCGTCAAGCAGGCACCGCCCATCAGCAATCTGAGCCGGCGGAAGTCAGATCCAGCGCGTGAAACTCTCCACCGCCTCACGCGGCGTTCTATACGCGTTCACCGGTGCAGACTCGTCCGCATAGCCCAGCGCCATGCCACAAACCAGCATGTCATCGGGACTCGCACCGATCAATGGCAACACAAGCTTTGCGTAGTTGTTCCACGCCGCCTGAGGGCAGGTGTGCAGGCCGAGGGCGCGCGCCGCCAGCATCAAGGTCTGCAGGAACATGCCGTAGTCGATCAGCGAGCCGCGGCCCATCACCCGGTCCATGGTGAACATCAGGCCCACGGGCGCATCGAACAGGCGGTAGTTCCGCTGTGTCTGCGCGTGCATCTTGTCCTTCTCGCCCTTGCCGATGCCGAGCGCACCGTACAGGCCCCAGCCGTTGTGACGCCGCCGGTCGATGTAGGGCGGGACCCAGTTGGCGGGGTAGTAGCCGGCCACTTCGCCGTACTCGGCAGCCAATGAGGGATCGGCCTGCGTCGCGTCGTGCGCAGCACACACCTTTTCGACGAGCGCATCACGGCTGTCACCCTGCAACACATGCACCTTCCAAGGCTGGGTGTTCGTGCTGGACGCCGAGCAACTCGCAATCCGCAAGATCTCTTCGATCTGCGCGCGCGCGACCGGCCTGTCGCGCAAGAACGCACGGCAGGAGAAGCGGCTCTCGATGGCCGAGACCACGCTTGCCGAGTCCTGCACGACCGTCTTGACTTGGGACATGGTCATTGGTGCCTCCATGGGGTTCAGCACCTCAGACCGTGCCTGCCTGGCGAAACTCGGCGATCTGGCCAGCCGACAGTCCCGCCAGCTCACGCAGGACCTCGTCGGTGTGCGCGCCGAGAGCAGGCGCCGGCTTGATCTGCGGCGACGGTGTCCCACTGAAACGGGGCTGCACTGCAGGCATCTTCAGCGCGCCGAGCTTCGGATGCTCGACGCTGGCAATGGTGCCCCGGGCTTCGTAGTGCGGGTCAGCGACGATGTCCTTGATGGAATAGATCAAGGAGTAGGCGAGGCCCTTCTCTTCGAGGACCCGGCACACCTCGAGTACCGGCAGCGACTTGATCCAGTCGGCGACGATGGCGTTGAGCTCCTCCACGCACTCCGTACGTTTCGCGTGCGTCGAGTAGCGCTCTTCACGGCCCAGGGCGGGAATGGCTTCGCACAAGCGGCCGAACATGCGGTCGTTGGACACTGTCAGGACGATATAGCGTCCATCGCAGGTCTCGAAATGGTCGCCCGGGGCTGCGGCAAAATGCAGGTTGCCAGTGCGCTCGCGCGGCAGCCCCATCTTGTCGAACGCCGTGACCATCACGTCGGTGAAGCGGAACACCGTCTCATACAACGAGAGATCGATCTGCTGACCTTCTCCACCGTGCGTATCCCGGTGGTACAGCGCCACCATGATTCCGTACGCGCCAAACAGCGCGGTGGAGTAGTCGGCCATCGCCGTGCCCAGCTTGACCGGCGCGCGGTCCGGATACCCCGTGGCATTCAGCGTGCCACCCATCGCCAGGGCGATGCGGTCGTATCCCGCGCGGTTTGCGTACGGGCCGGTCTGACCATAGCCGGACACACTCAGCATCACGAGCTTTGGGTTCACCTGCTTCAGGTGCTCCCACGACAGCTTCCACTTCGCGAGAATGCCGGGGCGGAAGTTCTCGACCAGCACGTCGGCGTTCTTCAACATCTCCTTCAGGATCCGCTGGCCTTCGGGATGGTGCAGATCGAGCGTCACGGACTTCTTGTTGCGCCCTTCGACGTTCCACCACAGGCTCTCGCCCTCCACCGCTGGCCCGATATGACGGAGCGAGTCGCCGCGACCCGGCTGCTCGATCTTGATCACGTCCGCCCCGAGGTCTGCCATCAGCGTTGCAGAAACGGGGCCCGCAACCATCGTGCCGATGTCGATCACGCGGATACCGGCCAGCGGGCCTTCGTCTTTCCGTTCCATATCTGTCTCCTGCAAGTCGTGGATTTCAAGTCACCGCACATCGGTGGACTCATTTGCCCGTGAACCGGGGAGCGCGCTTTTCCTTGAAGGCCGCCAGGCCTTCGACGCGGTCGGCCGAGAAGTGGTGCAAGTTGCTCAAGGCGCGCTCGTAGCGCAGCCCGATGGACGCCGGCTGATCCAGCGCGTCGTTGAGCGCCTGCTTCATGCGGCCCAGCACCAGCGGGCTCTTCACTGCGAGCTTCTCGGCCAAAGCAGTCACGGCGTCGATGAAGCCGGCATCAGGCACCACCATGTTGACCAGGCCGAGGGCCTTCCATTCACTGGCGGGGTGCATGTCGCCCGTGAACATCATGAGCTTTGCGTTGTTCAGGCCCACCTTGCGCGGCAAGCGCACGGTGGCGCCGGCGCCAGGAAACAGGGCGTAGTTCGAATGCGCATCGCCGATGCGGGCGGACTCCGCGGCGATGACCAGATCGCAGGCCAGCACGAGCTCCAGTCCACCGGCGACCGTGATGCCGTTGAGCGCGGCGATCACGGGCTTGGCGGACGCTTCGATCAGCTCGGTCAGACCGCCGATCGCCTTCACGAACTCGGCCCCGCTTTCCGGGCGACTCCTGGCAGGGTCTTTCAGATCCGCGCCAGCGCAGAACGCCCGGCCTTCGCCAGTCAGAACGATGACGCGTACTTCCGGGTCGTCCTCGGCGTCTGCGATCGCCTGCGTCAGACCATTGACAAGCGACAGCGTCAGCGAGTTCAACGCCTGGGGTCGGTTCAGTTTCAACCACAGCACGGCGTCGCGCCGTTGTTGATCCAGTTCTTCCGTGTTCAGTGCGGTTTCCATGTGCAGCCTTCGAGAGATGGGTATGAAAATTTGGCGGATCTGCTCAGCGCAGTCCGAGGGACTTGGCGACAATGCCGCGCAGCACTTCCTTCGTACCGCCGCGGATCGTGCAGGACGGCGCGTGCAGGATGACGTTGGCCAGCGCCGCGCTGTAGCCGTCGGCAGCGCCCGGCTCAGGCTCGGTCGGCAGGACGAGCCGTAGCGTTTCGGGGATCTCCTGCTCGAAGCAGGTGCCCAGGTCCTTGAGCAATGCTGCGTGCAAAGCGGCGTCCTGCTCTGCGGTCATCATGGTGGCGATCGAGCGCGACATGTATCGCAGCGTTGAAAGATGAGCGACCAGGCGCCCCACGGTCCGGGCGCCCTCCGCCGATGGCTGCTGGCGGAGCGCGGTCACGAACTCCTCGACCGCGCCCATGTGGGACATGAAGCGATCGGGCCCGCTGCGCTCGAACGTCAGCTCGCTCGTGACCTGCTTCCAGCCTTGGCCTTCCTCGCCGATGAGGGCATCGTCGGAGAGGAACACGTCCTCGAAGTGGACTTCGTTGAAGTCGGCGTCGCCGGCGATGTTGACGATGGACCGGCATGTCACGCCCGGCGTCTTCATGTCGACCAGGAACTGGCTCAGCCCAGCCTGCCGAACTTCGGTCGCGGGCGCCGTGCGGCACAGCAGCACCATGTAGTGCGAGCGGTGCGCGCTCGACGTCCAGATCTTGGCGCCGTTCACACGCCAGCCGCCGTCCACCTTGGTGGCGCGCGTGCGCACCGAGGCGAGGTCAGACCCCGAGTCCGGCTCGCTCAGGCCGATGCAGAAGTAGCAGGTGCCAGCGGCAATCCGGGGGACGATCTCCTCGCGCTGGCGTTCGTTGCCAAAGCGCAGCAGCAGCGGCCCGCTCTGGCGCTCGGCCACCGCGTGCGCAAAGATCGGCGCGCGAACCGCGAGCAGTTCCTCCAGCACCACGAGACGCTCGGCCAACCCATAGCCGCCACCGCCATAACGCGTAGGAAAGCCCATGCCAATCCAGCCGCGCTTGCCGAGCGCTTCGCTGAACGCGGGATCGAAGCCGCTGAAGGCAGCGGCGCCGTGCCGGTTGCCATGCCAACCGTCAATGAACTCGCGCACTTCGGCCCGGAGGCACTCACCGATCTCGGAGGGCTTCGGACGCGCAAAGGAAAGGTTGTTCATCGTGCTGCTCCTGCTTGCTCTTCGACTGCCGCGCCCGTGGTGGCATTCGCCACCGGCACCATGGCGCGCCAGAGGGACTGCCCGGCGTCACCGGCCAGGATGCGTTCGCCCAGCTCACGCGACCAGAAGGCCTCGTTGCCGCACTCGTCTCGCCAGGACCAGAGCCGCTTGGTGAACTGGTGCAGTTCGTGCTCCTCGGTGAAGCCGATGGCGCCGAACACCTGGTGGGCGATTGCACATGCCTGGCCGGCTGCTTCGCCGGTTCGGATCTTGGCGCTGGCGGCAGCAATGCTGTGCGTGAGGGGCGCGCCCGACCCGCCGAGCCATTCGTCGATCGCGTCGCTGCCAGCCTCGGCAGCGGCACGCGCGGCGGCTGCCTGCGTCGCCAGAAGGGCAATGCTTTGCTGCACCGCCTGGAACTTGCCGATCGGTCGGCCGAACTGCACGCGGAGGTTGGCGTACTCGACTGAAAGAGCGAGGGCGCGACCGATGGCTCCGGCCATGAGTGCACTGCGCAGGATGGCCGTAATGGAGAGCAACTCGCTTGCATCGAATGGCGCGGGGACCACTGCCTGCGGCACCACGCCTTCGAGCACCAGCGTGTCGCGCGGCTCACCGGCGAGGTTGCGGCCGGGTGTGATGGATACGCCTGCAGCATCACGGGCCACGACGATCAGTTGGGCGGCTGTGCCGGCCCCCACGATGAACGCGACGTGCGTGCAGGTCTCGCCCCACGGCACGCGGCGCAGCGTGCCGTCGACCCGCTTGCCTTCACGCGCGACACCGACTCGCATGGGCTCGGACTGCACCGATGACGCAATGGTCGGGGAGCCTGCGCCCTCGATACCGGCGTGGTCCAGTAGCCAGTGCCCGACCATCGCCTCGGCCAGCGGAACAGCCGCAGCATGCTCACCGGCGAGCGACAACAGCCCGCAGGCATCGGCCAAGCCGATGCCGGCACCACCCTTGCTCTCGGGCAGCAAGGCCTTGTCGAATCCGGACTCCTGCAGCACTGCCCACAGATCCTTGGGCTTGTCCGCGAGTATCCGCAGCGCCGCTTCATGCAGCATGTCACGCGTGTCTTCACTCATCGCTTGTCTCCTGATGGATGGCTCTGTCCGGTCAGACGGGATCCCAGGTGAACACGTCGCGGGAGTTGTCCAGGGGGTAGAACGAGGGCTTCATCATCGGCAGCGCCACTTCCAGGCAGGTGTCGACGGTCCAGCCCTCGCTGCGGTGCGCGGTGCGGATCGGCCGCGGCTGGGAGAACAGGTAGATCTCGTTGCTGCGAACGCCGAAGATCTGGCCGCTCACGCCGCCGGCTTCGTCGGTCAGCAGCGCGCAGGTGAAGGGCGCAATCTTGGCCACTTCCATGCGCTGGTTGACCAGCGTGCGGGCCATGCCCTCGGGGGTGTCGGTCGGGATCGAGCTCACCATGCGGGTGAACGCGAAGGGCGCAATGCAGTTGGAGCGCACGTGGAAGCGCTCCATGTCCAGCGCGATCGATTTCGACAGGCCGACAACGCCCATCTTCGCGGCAGAGTAATTGGCTTGCGCGAAGTTGCCGATCAGCCCCGAGGTGGAGGTCATGTGCACGATGGCACCCGACTCCTGGCTCTTGAAATGCGGCGCGACGGCGCGAGCCATGTTGAAGCAGCCCTTCAGGTGCACCTTCACCACCGCGTCGAAGTTTTCCTCCGACATCTTGTGGAAGATCCCGTCACGCAGGTTGCCCGCGTTGTTCACAAGACCGTCGACGCGTCCGTACAGATCGAGTGCCTGCTTCACGATCTGTTGCGCCGAATTCCACTCGGCCACGCTGTCGGTGTTTGCGCTGGCCTCGCCGCCTGCGGCCCGGATCTGATCGACCGTCTCCTGGGCCGGTCCGGCGCTGCCGCCGACGCCGTCCATGCTCACGCCCAGATCGTTCACGACCACTTTCGCGCCCTGGCGCGCCGCTTCCAGCGCGATCTCCTTGCCCACGCCGGCGCCAGCGCCGGTCACCACAATCACTTTGCCCAGCAGTCGCTGTGTCATGTCAGTCTCCAGATGTATTGATTGATCGTTTCGAGATACCAGTACGGATTCACGCAACGACTCAGGCGGTGAGGATGGTCACCACCGCTGCGGCCGAGTCACCGCCGACTTGGCCGCCGGAGTTCTGTGCCAATCCAACCCTGGCGGCCGGGCGCTGCCGTTCACCGGCCTCACCGCGCAGTTGTTGCGCCAGCTCGAAGATCTGAGCGGTGCCGGTAGCCCCGATGGGATGGCCCCGGCTGATCAAGCCGCCGCTTGGATTGATGGAGACCTTTCCGCCAAGGTCTGTCGCGCCGCTTCGCAGCAGGTGAACGGCTTCTCCGGGCGCGCAAAGCTGCAGGGTCTCGGCGTTGATCAGTTCGCTGGGCGCGGCCCCATCGTGCACCTCGACGACGTGAACGTCGCGGGGGTCGATCGAAGCTGCTTCATAGGCTGCCTTGGATGCCCGCGCCGAAGCATTTGGCCCCTCCGTATTTGCCGATCCGGAAACCAATGCAGAAGCTGCCACCCAGACCGGCCTGGCGCCCGTCAATTGCGCAGCGACGCGGCTCGAGACAAGAACGATCGCGGCGGCACCGTCCCCGATCGATGAGCACATCGGAAGCGTCAGCGGGTTGCTGATCATGCGAGCCCCCAGCACCTCTTCAACCGTCGTGGGTTTGCGAAATTGGGCAAAGGGATTGAGGGACGCCGCATGCCGGCTCTTGACCACGATCTGCGCAATGTCAGCCGACGTCACGCCCGTCGCTTCCATGTAGCGGCGCGTTCTTTCGGCGTAGATGTCCATAAAAATGGAGCCGCTGCCTGATCCAATGTGGTCAAGCTGCTTCTCTTCCATGTCCACCGCAGCGCCGAATGCACCGAAGGACACCGCCTTGTCGGTGTGGGTCAGCTTTTCAGCACCGACCACCAGCACGATGTCGGCTTGTCCGGCTGCCACGCACTGCCATGCCAGATGGAATGCGGTACTGCCCGTGGCGCACGCGTTCTCGGTGTTGATCATCGGCTTGCCCATGAGCCCGGTGAATCTCAATGCTGCCTGGGCGCGGACCATTTCCTGGCCGGTGACGAGACCGGCCGCCGCGTTGCCGAAGTAAACGCGGTCGACGCGATCGGCAGTGATGCCGGCATCTTCCAGTGCGATCTTGACGGCCTCTTCGGAAAGACTTCTGACCGAGCGGTCGAGAAACTTTCCAAACGAGGTCATTCCAATTCCAGCAATAGCGACGCGATCAGTCATATGTCTCTCCAAGTCATGAACGTTTGAAAAAGCAAGCCGCAGCCAGGTCGCGGCGGCTTTGGATCGATGGATCCGTCAGATGGAAGGGCCGTCGTTGGTCCGCCGGGCGGGGCCGTCGTACTCGACCTGGTCCAGCGTGATCTGGCGCCAGCCGGGCTCGCGCACCGACTCTTCAAATGCGTGGGCAAAAAGGCCTGCTGTGCGCGGCACGACGATGAAGGCGCGCGCCAGGCGCCAGTCGATACCGAGATCCGAGATGATTGCGCCGACAGCCGCGTCGATGTTTGCGAGCAAGGGGCGGTTCTTCTTCTTTATCAGCGCCTTCTCCAGTTCGCGGGTCATCCGGATGTGCTCGCCTGCGAGCCCATACTCTTCGGCAAGCGCGAACAGCCTCTTGCCACGGGGATCGCCCTCGGGATGCTGCGGATGCCCAAAGCCATCCAGGCGCCTGTGCTTGCCGACGTATTCGGTCGCCACGTCTTCATAGCTGCGACCGCTGGCGGCTGCATCGGACACCAGTTCCTGGATGTAGCGCGAGAACTCTTCGCCCGCGCCCCCATGAACGTCGCCGAACATCATGGCGCCGGCTGCCACTGAACACTGGATCGGAACGCCGGCTGCCTGCACAAACCGGGTGACGGTCGACGACGGCGAGATGCCGTGGTCGGCGACCGAAATGAACATCGCGTTGATGATCTTCGCCTCGTTACCCTTGGGCAGCTCTCCTTTGTAGAGCAGGTAGACCATGGCGCCGAAGTCGATCTTGCCTACGAGATCCGTGAGGACGTCATAGCCTCGAACCACGGTCCCTTCGTGGGGTGAAGGGTCCGCAATCGCGGTGCGCCAGTATTTACGGTCAGCCGTTGGGGTCATGCTCATCTCCGTTTGAATGGGTGCAGGCCACCGGGATGGCTCCCGAACCTGTGGAGACGAATCGTAATTTCGGGTGCCACTACGAAGTAGCGCCACGTCCACGATGTGGATGTTTTTTTGCCTGCATTGGCGCGCCGCTGCTGTGTATTTCCTGCTCTACAACGCATGATGTCCACGCTATGATTTGAAGCATGAGCACAACGGAAGCACGTGGAACCCAGAGCATCGATCGCACCATCGGTGTTCTGAAGCAGGTCGTCGCCCACGGATCGCACGGCCTGACGGTGGCCGAGATCGTGTCAGCCTGCGAGCTGGAGCGTCCGACGGTGCACCGCATCGTCCAGGCCTTGGAGAGACAGGGCCTTTTGCAGCGGCCCACCGGGTCGAAGCGCTATTTGCTGGGGGACTACTGTCGGCAGATGGCAGCCGCTTTCGCCGATCGGTCCGATTTGAGGACGGTGTGCGAGCCCGTCCTCAGGTCTGTTTCAGAGGAGACGGGAAACAGCGCGTTCCTCATCGCGCGCGTAGGGTACGAGTCGATTTGCCTCGCCCGTGTGGTTGGCTCGTATCCGGTGCAGGTGCTGACGGTCAACGTCGGCACCCGAAACCCGCTGGGCGTAGGCGCAGGTGGGCTCGCCATCCTCGCTACATTGCCTCCCGCTGAGCTAAGTGAATGCATCCGTGCAAATGCAAAGCGACTATCAGGGTACGGTTCGCTTACGGAGTCGACCTTGCGCGCACTCATTCGTGCTACCCAACGCCGCGGACATGCCGTTATCGGGCACTACAACGTGGCGGGCGTCATCGGAATTGGAATGGCAATGCGCAACGCGAGTGGCGACGTCTTGGGCGCGATCACTACTTCTTCAATCGACAGTCGGATGTCCAGGGACGATCAACAGGTAGCTGCCATGTCCATGTCAAGGCACATCGCGCATGTCCAGTCCTCGCTAGACGTCCTTTGAGGATCGACAGCACCGGACCCGCTGCTTGCCGGTAGCCGCTGGCTGCCCATCCACGCGGTCATGATGGAAATCTCGCCTAACTTTGACCGAACTCGATTACGCCGCGGCCATGCAACTTATGCACGCGGAGCCTCTGGCGCAGCCCGTGTGCCGCGACCCGGACGACGATGCAGTGCTTGCTCTCGCGCGAGCGGCGCAGGCCGATCTCATTGTTTCGGGCGACCAAGGCCTGCTTGTGCTTGAGCAGTTCGAAGGCGTACCGATCGTCACGCCTCGCGAGGCGCTCACACGCATTGAGAAAACGTAGCCAGGCAAGTTCTTGTCGAGCATCGCGGGAAGATGCTGTTCGTCAAGATTTTCCTAACGCCACCCCAGCGCCACCGCCGCCTCCTCGCACAACGCAGCGGCCCCGGCCGCACTGCCGGCCACGCCATACACGTAGTGGTCGGGCCGCACGAGCGCCGCGGCGCATTCGTGCCGCTGGAACCACGCCGTGGCCACGCCTTCCGCATCGTCCGCACCACCGAGCGCCACCACGGCGAGCCCCGGCATCGGCGCGATGTCGGGCTCTGCAACCCCCGGTGCCAGCACCAGCCGCCAGCCGTGGCCCGCCACCTCATCCATGCGCCGAGGCTGCCCTGCCCCGCCGTGCAGCCACGGCTGCGGAAACAGCGTGCCGCGCGCGGCACCGGGCACCGCCGACAGCAGGCCGCGCTCCAGCCGCGGCAGGATGTCCTGGCGCGGCGTGTCCTGTACGTGTCCGCCGCACTCGGCCAGCAGCCGTGCGTCGCGTGCCCTCGCCTTGGCCGGGTCGCGCTCGCAGATGACGGCGCCCACGCCCTTGATGCGGCTCGTGAGCTCGCGCACGTGCGCCTGCCTTTCGGCGCCATAGCTGTCGAGCAGCATCGCGCCCGCAGCGCCCTCTTCATCGCACTCAACCTCGCCCTGCAGCACCGCCGCGAGCTTCCAGCTCAGGTTGGCCACGTCGCGCACCGCCTGGCACATGCCCTGGCCGAGAAACGGCGGCTGCATGTGGGCCGCGTCGCCCGCAAGGAAGACGCGGCCGCGACGCCATTCGCTGGCGACCAGCGCATGGAAGCGGTAGCTGGCCTGCCGCCACAGGGTGCCGTCCTCGGGCGAGAGCCAGCGCGACAGCAGCTTCCATGTCTGCGCGGGCGTGGCGATCTGCTTCGGGTCTTCGCCCGGCAGGATCGAGATTTCCCAGCGGCGATGGTTCTTCGGGCCGACCACCAGGGTGCAGGGGCGGTGGGGTTCGCAGTACTGCACGCTCACCTTCGGCAGCTTGGCCAGGCCCTCTGCGTTGACGAGCACGTCGACCACGAGCCAGGGCTCGTCGAAGTCGAGGTCGTGCATGCCGATGCCCAGCTGCGCGCGCACGCCGCTGCTGCCGCCGTCGCAGGCGATGGCGTAGCGGGCGCGCACGGTGCGCCTTTCGCCGCCGGATTCGATCTGCAGCGCGACGCCCTCGTCGTCCTGCGTGAGTGCGTTCATCTCGACGCCGAGCTCGACGTGGACGTTCGGCATCTGCGCCACGCGCGCGCGCAGCACGCGCTCCACGGGCGGCTGCGTGAACACGAGCGAAGGCGTGTAGCCCTGCGGGTAAGGCGGCGCCACCATCGTCATGCGGCGGATCAACTGCCCGTCGACGCCGAGGTATTCGGAATTGGTGAACGGCTCGGTGTAGGGCGCGATCGCCTCCACCACGCCGAGCTGCTGGAACACCCGCATGATCTCGTGGTCCAGCGCGATGGCGCGCGG
>CAMLCW010000073.1 GCA_946478645.1 uncultured Variovorax sp. | reverse complement strand
GAAGCCGCCACCAGCGACGTGGCCAATGCCAAGACCCAGTTCTATCCCAACGTGAACCTCACGGCCTTTGCCGGCTTCCAGAGCCTCGGTTTCGGCAAGCTGCTCAAGTCGGGCAGCGAGCAGTGGGGCGTGGGCCCGGCCATCCACCTGCCGATCTTCGAGGGCGGCCAGCTGCGCGCCAATTTGCGCGGCAAGTCGGCCGACCTCGATGCCGCGATCGAGAGCTACAACGCCACCGTGCTCGACGCCGTGCGCGATGCGGCCGACCAGGTTTCGAGCGCGCAGTCGATCGCGCGCCAGCAGGCCGAGCAGCGCGCCGCGCAGGCCGCGGCCGAGGGCGCCTACGAGATTGCCGTGCAGCGCTACCGCGCGGGCCTCGGCAACTACCTCAACGTGCTGACGGCCGAGACCGCAGTGCTCGCGCAGCGCCGCCTCGCGGTCGACCTCGTCGCACGCGCGCTCGACACCCAGGTCGGCCTGGCGCGTGCGCTCGGCGGCGGCTGGCAGGCGCCTTCCTCCGCGACCGCCGCCGCGCCGTCGCCCGTGGCCGCTTCGAACTGAGCGCGCACCACGCCACTCGTCTTCGGAAAGAACTTCATCACCATGAACGACAACAACACACCGACGCCCGCTGCAGCCGCAGCTTCTTCCGCATCCGCCGCACCCGCCGCCCCGGCCGGCAACGGCAAGCGCCGCCGCGCACTGGCGGCGCTCACGGCCGTGGTGCTCGTGGCCGGCGGCGGCTGGGGCCTCTACGAATGGCTGGTCGCCAGCCATTACGAGGAAACCGACAACGCCTACGTGCAGGGCAACGTGATCCAGATCACGCCGCAGATCGGCGGCACCGTCATGGCCATCAACGCCGACGACACCGACTTCGTGAAGGCCGGCCAGGCGCTGGTGCAACTCGACCCCGCCGACGCGAAAGTCGCGCTCGAGCAGGCCGAGGCCGCGCTCGCGCAGGCCGTGCGCCAGGTCCGCACGCTCTACGCCAACAACGGCTCGCTGGCAGCGCAGGTGTCGCTGCGCCAGGCCGACATCGCCAAGGCGCAAAGCGACGTGGCCAAGGCCCAGGACGACCTGCAGCGCCGCCGCGCGCTGTCGGGCAATGGCGCGGTCTCGAAGGAAGAGCTCAACCATGCCGAGACGCAGCTCGCCAGCGCGAAGAGCGCGCTCGCCGCAGCGCAGGCGGGCGTGCTCGCCGCGCGTGAGCAGCTGGCAAGCAACCAGTCGCTCACCGAGGGCACCACCGTGGCCGAGCATCCGAGCGTGCTGGCCGCCGCCGCCAAGGTGCGCGAGGCCTATCTCGCGACGCAGCGCGTCGCGATGCCCGCGCCGGTCGACGGCTACGTCGCGCGCCGCACGGTGCAGCTCGGCCAGCGCGTGGCGGCCGGCACGCCGATGATGTCGATCGTGCCGCTGAACCAGCTCTGGGTCGACGCCAACTTCAAGGAAGTGCAGCTGCGCAACATCCGCATCGACCAGCCCGTGAAGCTCATGGCCGACGTCTACGGCAAGAAGGTCGAGTACACCGGCCGCGTGGCGGGCCTCGGCGTGGGCACCGGCAGCGCGTTCGCGCTGTTGCCGGCCCAGAACGCGACCGGCAACTGGATCAAGGTGGTGCAGCGCGTGCCGGTGCGCATCGCGCTCGACCCCGCGCAGCTCGAGGCCAATCCGCTGCGCATCGGCCTGTCGATGGTGGCCGAGGTCGACATCACGCAGAAGGACGGCAAGATGCTGGCCGACGCGCCGCGCACCACGCCGGCGTCGCAGACCCAGGTCTACAGCAGGCTCGACGACGGCGCCGATGCCGAGGTGAACCGCATCATCGCGGCCAACCTCGGGCGCGGCGCGGCCGCTGCGGCGGCGGGGCAGGCCGCGAAGCCGGCCGCCGGCGCGCAGCAACAGCAGCAGCTCGCCTCGCAGTCGCATCCCGGCTGATCGCCGCAGCCGGACACCGAGGCAAAGCCCATGGCCACTGCTGCTCCCGCCTACGTCGCGCATCCGCCGCTCGAGGGCGCCGCCCGCGTCTGGGGCACGATCGCGCTGTCGGCCGCCACCTTCATGAACGTGCTCGACTCGTCGATCGCGAACGTGTCGCTGCCGGCCATCTCGGGTGACCTGGGCGTGAGCACCACGCAAGGCACCTGGGTCATCACCAGCTTCGCGGTGGCCAATGCCATCGCGGTGCCGCTCACGGGCTTCATGACCCAGCGCTTCGGCCAGGTGCGGCTGTTCATGGCGAGCGTGATCCTCTTCATGATCAGCTCGCTCTTGTGCGGCCTGGCGCCGAACATGACGATGCTGATCGCGTTTCGTGCGCTGCAGGGCTTCGTCGCGGGGCCGATGATTCCGCTGTCGCAGACGCTGCTGCTGTCGAGCTATCCGCGCGCCAAGGCCGGCCTCGCGATGGCGATGTGGTCGATGACCACGCTGGTCGCGCCGGTGATGGGGCCGCTGCTCGGCGGCTGGATCACCGACAACATCTCGTGGCCGTGGATCTTCTACATCAACATCCCGGTCGGCATCGTTGCCGCGGTCATCACCTGGGCGCTCTACCGCAAGCGCGAGAGCGGCACGCACAAGGTGCCGATCGACGCCATCGGCCTCGCGCTGCTGGTGCTCTGGGTCGGTGCGATGCAGCTGATGCTCGACAAGGGCAAGGAGCTCGACTGGTTCCACTCGCCCGAGATCATCGCGATGGCGGTGATCTCCGTGGTGGGCTTTGCGTTCTTCCTGATCTGGGAGCTGACCGACAAGCATCCTGTGGTCGACCTGTCGCTCTTCAAGCGGCGCAATTTCTGGTCGGGCGCGGTGGCCACCGCGGTGGCCTACGGCCTGTTCTTCGGCAATGTGGTGCTGCTGCCGCTGTGGCTGCAGCAATGGATGGGCTACACCGCAACACAGGCCGGCATGATCATGGCGCCCGTGGGGCTGCTCGCGATCTTCTTCTCGCCGCTGGTCGGGCTCACGGTCTCGAAGATCGACCCGCGGCAGTACGCGACCTTCTCGTTCCTGATCTTCGCGCTGGTGCTGTGGATGCGCTCGAACTTCAATACGCAGGCCGACTTCGTGACGATCATCATCCCGACGATCATCCAGGGCATCGCGATGGCGTTCTTCTTCATCCCGCTCGTGACCATCACGCTGTCGGGCCTCACGCCCGACCGCATCCCGGCCGCGTCGGGGCTGTCGAACTTCCTGCGCATCACCGCGGGTGCGGTGGGCACCTCGATCACCACCACGCTGTGGGAGAACCGCGCGGCGCTGCACCACGCGCAGCTCGCCGAGTCGGTGAACCAGGGCAATGCCGCGGCGACGGGCGCGATGTCGGGCCTTGCGAACAGCGGATTGAGCAGCGAGCAGGTGCTGGCGCAGATCAATCGCGTGGTCGACCAGCAGGCCTTCATGCTCGCGACGAACGACATCTTCTATGCGTCGGCGCTGTTGTTCCTGCTGCTGATACCGCTCGTGTGGCTGGCCAAGCCGCAGCGCGGTGGTGCCGGGGGCGACGCCGCGGCCGGCGCGCACTAAAAAAAAAGCGCGGCGCGCCGTGCGCGCGCCGCGCATTGTCGTTGCGGCGACAGTCGCCTGCGCGCAGCCGCGAAGTTGCAGCGCAGCATAGGCATTTGCCCCAGTATGCAATCGCAGGGCGCCCCCCAACAATCGGTCCGCGTTGGCAAGTGCAACAACCAGGACCGCATGACCTTCCTCCTATCCTTTCTGAACCCGGGCGACCTCGCGAGATGAGCGACGTCATCCTCGAAACGCGCCAGCTCACCAAGGAGTTCAGGGGGTTCACCGCGGTCAGCAAAGTCAACCTGTCGGTGGTGCGCGGTTCCATCCACGCGCTCATCGGTCCCAACGGTGCGGGCAAGACGACCTGCTTCAACCTGCTCACCAAGTTTCTGGCGCCAACGAGCGGCACCATCCTCTTCAACGGGCAGGACATCACCGGCGAGCGGCCGGCCCAGATCGCGCGGCGCGGCATCATCCGCTCGTTCCAGATCTCGGCGGTGTTCCCGCATCTCACGCTGCGCGAGAACGTGCGCCTCGGGCTGCAGCGCGCGCTCGGCACGTCGTACCACTTCTGGAAGAGCGAGAAGACGCTCGCGCCGCTCGATGCGCGTGCGCTCGAACTGCTGGCCGAGGTCGGCCTCGCCGAGCAGGCCGACGAGCTCACGGTCAACCTGCCGTATGGGCACAAGCGTGCGCTCGAGATCGCCACCACGCTCGCGATGGACCCGGAGCTGATGCTGCTGGACGAACCCACGCAGGGCATGGGCCACGAAGACGTGCACCGCGTGGCCGAGCTCATCAAGCGCGTCTCGGCGGGACGCACCATCCTCATGGTCGAGCACAACATGAACGTGGTCTCGACCATCGCCGACACCATCACCGTGCTGCAGCGCGGCGCCGTCCTGGCCGAAGGCCCGTACGCCGAAGTCTCGAAGAACCCGCAGGTGATGGAGGCCTACATGGGTACCACCGACGGCCAGCTGCAGGGAGCCCATTGATGGCCGCGCCCGCACTCGCGATCAAGGGCCTGAACGCCTGGTACGGCGAATCGCACGTGCTGCACGGCGTCGACATGGTGGTGCAGCCCGGCGAGGTGGTCACGCTGCTCGGGCGCAACGGCGCCGGGCGCACCAGCACGCTGCGCGCGATCATGGGCCTGACCGGTGCGCGCAAGGGCAGCATCGAGGTCAACGGCGTGCAGACCATCGGCATGGCCACGCACCGCATCGCGCACCTCGGCATCGGCTACTGCCCCGAGGAGCGCGGCATCTTCGCGAGCCTCTCGGCCGAAGAGAACCTGCTGCTGCCGCCGCCGCTCAAGAGCGCGAAGGGCGCGGGGCAGGGCATGTCGGTGGCCGAGATCTACGAGATGTTCCCGAACCTCGCCGAGCGCCGGCACAGCCCCGGCACCCGGCTCTCGGGCGGCGAGCAGCAGATGCTCGCGGTGGCGCGCATCCTGCGCACCGGCGCCAGGCTGCTGCTGCTCGACGAGATCTCCGAAGGCCTCGCGCCGGTGATCGTGCAGGCGCTCGCCCGCATGATCCAGACGCTGCGCGGCAAGGGCTACACCATCGTGATGGTGGAGCAGAACTTCCGCTTCGCCGCGCCGCTGGCCGATCGCTTCTACGTCATGGAGCACGGCCGCATGGTCGAGGCTTTCAGTGCCGGCGAGCTCGAGGCGAAGCGGCCCGTGCTCGGCGAGCTGCTGGGCGTGTAGCCGCCCGCGCATCGACGCATTCCCCGATTTTTCCAAGGAGACATTCCATGAACTCGAAATTCCTCATTCCATCGCTGGTGGCGGTTGCCGTGCTCGCGGCCTGCGGCAAGAAGGAAGAGCCCGCGCCGGCGCCCGCACCCGCAGCGCCGACCGCGCCCGCGCCTGCCGCGGCGCCCGCTGCAGCGCCTGCGGCCGCGGTGCCGTCGCCCAACAAGGTCACGATCGGCTACATCAGCGACCTCTCGGGCCTCTACGCCGACCTCGAAGGCAAGGGCGGCGCGACGGCGATCCAGATGGCCATCGACGACATGGGCGGCAAGGTGCTCGGCCAGCCGGTCGAGGTGCTCTCGGTCGACCATCAGAACAAGCCCGACATCGCGGCCTCGAAGGCGCGCGAATGGATCGACACCGCCGGTGCCACGATGATCTTCGCGGGCACCAATTCGGGCGTGGCGCTCGCGACCGCGAAGGTCGCGCAGGAGAAGAAGCGCGTGTTCTTCACCAACGGCGCCGCGACCTCGGCGCTGACCAACGCCCAGTGCAGCCCCTACACCGTGCACTACGCCTACGACACCGTCGCGCTCGCCAAGAGCACCGGCGGCGCGGTGGTCGACACCGGCGGCAAGAGCTGGTTCTTCCTGACGGCCGACTATGCGTTCGGCCACGCGCTCGAGGCCGACACCTCCAAGGTGGTCAAGGCCAAGGGCGGCTCGGTGGTGGGCACGGTCCGCGCGCCGCTCAATGCGTCGGACTTCTCCTCGTTCCTGCTGCAGGCGCAGAACTCCAAGGCCCAGGTGCTGGGCCTCGCCAACGCCGGCGGCGACTTCGTCAATTCGATGAAGGCCTCGAAGGAGTTCGGCATCGACAAGACCATGAAGCTCGCGGGCCTGCTGGTGTTCCTGACCGACGTGAAGAGCCTGGGCCTCGAGGCCACGCAGGGCCTGCTGCACACTACCAGCTGGTACTGGGACGCCGACGACGCTTCGCGCAAGTGGGCCGCCCGCTACGAGGAGAAGACCGGCAACAAGCCTTCGGACATCCAGGCCGCCGATTACTCGGCCACCATGGCTTACCTGAAGGCGGTCGAGGCGGTACAGACCACCGACGCCGACAAGGTCATGGAGCAGCTCAAGAAGACGCCGATCGACGACTTCTACGCCAAGGGCGTGATCCGTCCCGACGGCCGCATGGTGCACGACATGCTGCTGGCCGAGGTCAAGAAGCCGTCGGAGTCGAAGGGCCCGTGGGACCTGTTGAAGATCGTCAAGAAGGTGCCGGGCGACGAGGTCTACACGACCAAGGAAGAAAGCACCTGCGCGCTCTGGAAGTAAGCCTGACTTCCCGCACGAAACCGCTGCCACCACGCCGAACCCCGCTGCCACGATGAACATCTCCATGCCCGCCTTGTTGAGCCAGCTCCTGTTGGGGCTGGTCAACGGGTCGTTCTACGCGATCCTGAGCCTGGGTCTGGCGGTGATCTTCGGCCTGCTCAACGTCATCAACTTCGCGCACGGCGCGCTGTTCATGATGGGGGCGGTGCTGTCGTGGATGGCGATGACGTACTTCAACGTCAACTACTGGGTCATGCTGGTGGCGGCGCCGCTCATCGTCGGGGTCTTCGGCGTGCTGGTCGAGCGGCTGTTGCTGCGCTGGATCTACAAGCTCGACCATCTCTACGGCCTGCTGCTCACGCTCGGCCTCACCCTGCTCATCGAGGGCGGCTTCCGCTCGGTGTACGGCGTGTCCGGGCTGGCCTACAGCCCGCCCGCGGCGCTCAGCGGCGGCACCAACCTGGGCTTCATGTTCCTGCCCAACTACCGCGCCTGGGTGGTCGTCGCGTCGCTCGTGGTGTGCTTCGCCACCTGGTATGCGATCGAGAAGACCCGGCTCGGCGCCTACTTGCGCGCAGGCACCGAGAACCCGCGGCTGGTCGAGGCCTTCGGCGTCAACGTGCCGTTGATGGTCACGCTGACCTACGGCTTCGGCGTCGCGCTCGCGGCCTTTGCGGGCGTGCTCGCCGCGCCGGTCATTCAGATCTCGCCCCTCATGGGCCAGAACCTCATCATCATCGTGTTCGCGGTGGTGGTCATTGGCGGCATGGGCTCGATCATGGGCGCCATCGTCACCGGCCTGTCGCTCGGCGTCATCGAGGGCTTCACCAAGGTGTTCTATCCCGAAGCCTCGTCCACCGTGGTCTTCGCGATCATGGTCGTGGTGTTGTTGATCCGCCCGGCCGGCCTGTTCGGCAGCGAGAAGTGAACGGGCGCCCAGACATGAAGAAGATCTCCCTTGCCGTCTACGCGCTGCTCCTGCTGGCGCTGATCGCCGCTCCGTTCATCGGCTTCTACCCGGTGTTCGTGATGAAGGTGCTGTGCTTCGCGCTCTTTGCCTGCGCGTTCAACCTGCTGCTCGGCTACACCGGGATGCTGTCGTTCGGCCACGCCGCGTTCCTGGGCGGCGCCGCCTATCTCACGGGCCATGCGCTCAAGGTCTGGCACCTCACGCCCGAACTGGGCCTGCTCGCGGGCACGGCGGCCGGCGCGCTGCTGGGGCTGGTGTTCGGCTGGCTCGCGATTCGCCGCCAGGGCATCTACTTCTCGATGATCACACTGGCGCTCGCGCAGATGATCTTCTTCGTCGCGCTGCAGGCACCCTTCACCGGCGGCGAGGACGGCCTGCAGGCCGTGCCGCGCGGCAAGCTCTTCGGCCTGATCAACCTGCGCGACGACCTCACGATGTACTACGTCACGCTGGTGATCGTGGTGGCCGCCTTCCTGCTGATCGCGCGCACCGTGCATTCGCCGTTCGGCCAGGTGCTCAAGGGCATCAAGGAGAACGAGCCGCGCGCCATCTCGCTCGGCTACGACGTCAACCGCTTCAAGCTGCTGGCCTTCGTGATCTCGGCCGCGCTGTCGGGCCTGGCCGGTTCGCTCAAGACGCTCGTGCTCGGCTTCGCCTCGCTCGGCGACGTGCACTGGACGGCGTCGGGCCACGTGATCCTCATGACGCTGGTCGGCGGGCTCGGCACGCTCTCGGGCCCGCTGGTGGGCTCGGCCGTGGTGGTGCTGCTCGAGAACAAGGTCGGCGACTTCGGCCGGTTCATGGCCGACCTGACGGGCATCGGCTGGTTCAACACGCTCGGCGAGTCGGTGACCATGGTCACGGGCCTGATCTTCGTGGTCTGCGTGCTGGCGTTCCGCAAGGGCATCATGGGCGAGATCATCGCGTTCGTCGAGCGGCGGCGCGGCCGGCCCTGACAGCGCTCAAGGCAGCGCCGTGATCCGGTCCGTCGCGGGCGGAACGAGCGGGCTGTTCGCCTTGATGTAGGCCTCGAGCGCGTCCACGTCCTGGTCGCCGCCGAGCGTGTCGGTGCCCTGGTTGAAGACGGTGAAGTTGTCGCCGCCGGTAGCCAGGAAGCTGTTCATCGTGACGCGGTAGCTCGCGCCGTCGCTCATCGCCGTGCCGTTGAGCGCCATGTCCGAGATGCGCGCGCCGGCCGGCGCCGAGAGGCTGTAGCTGTAGCGGAGGCTGTGCGAGGGCAGCAGCACCCGGGGCGAGGCGACCGTGTTGCTGCCGCTGTCGAACTGCTGCTCGAGCAGGGCCTTGATCTGCGCGCCGGTCATCGTCTTCACCACCAGGCTGTTGCCGAAGGGCTGCACGCTGAAGATCTGGCCGTAGGTCACGCTGCCGTCATCGGCCGGCACCAGGTCGGCCCGCACGCCGCCCGGGTTCATGAAGGCGATCTGCGCGCCGCCCTTGTCGCTGGCGCTGGTTGCGGCGAGCTGCGCGTCGGCGATCAGGTTGCCCAGCACGCTTTCGCGCGACGGTACCTGCGTGCGCGTGGCCGGTGCCGAGAGCGTGCCCACCACGCGCTGCACCAGCGGCGCGGCAACCGAGAGGTACTGGCTGACGAGCGAGGCCACTTCCTGGTTCTTGCCGAACACCGGGTACTGGTCGGTCAGCGCGACCGTGGTGGCGCCGCTGGTGAAGGCCTCGCCCTGGACGATCACGTTGTCGGCCGACTTGGCCGAGACCTTGCGGGTGCGCGTGTCGATCGTCAGGTTGATGTCGGTCAGGAGCGTGCCGTACTGACCGGCGCTCGTCAGCAGGAAGGGCCGCGCCGGATTCGTCTGGCCGTAGTCGCAGACGTAGGAGCGGTGCGTGTGGCCCGAGATCACCACGTCCACCGCCGCATCGAGCTTGTCGAGGATCGGCAGCAGGTCGCCGCTGAGGCCGGCGCAGCTCTTCTCGTTGTAGCCGGCCGTGGTCGTGGCGCCTTCGTGCACCACCACGACGATGGCGTCGGCGCCCTCGGCCTTGAGCTGCGGGATCAGCGCGTTGGCGGTGTCGGCCTCGTCCTGGAAGCGCAGGCCCGCCACGCCGGCCGGCGTCACGATGCTCGGCGTGTTCTTGAGCGTCAGGCCGATGAAGGCCACCTTCACCGTGGCGCCGTCCTTGGTGAAGGTCTTCATGCCGGTGGCGGGGAACAGCGTGTTGCCGTCGGACTTGACGGTGTTGGCCGCCAGGAAGCCGAAGTTCGCGCCCGGGAAGGCTTTGTTGACCCGGCAGGGTTCCAGCGGCGTGTGTTTTTCGCAGCCGCCGTTCTTCATGCGCAGCAGCTCGTTCCGGCCCTTGTCGAACTCGTGGTTGCCGACCGCGTTGAAGTCGATCTTCATGGCGTTGACCGCCTCGATCGTGGGCTCGTCGAGGAACAGCGCCGACACCAGCGGCGAGGCGCCGATCATGTCGCCGGCCGAGACCACCGCGTGGTTCTCGTTCCTGGCCTTGAGCGATGCGATGGCCGAGGCGAGGTAGGCGGCGCCGCCAGCGGGCACCGCCACCGTGCCGCCGCCACTGGCGGGCGCGGTGATCGAAACCCGCGGCGGCTCGAGGTTGCCGTGCAGGTCGTTGAAGGCAATGATCTTGACGTCGACGCTGCCGGGCGTTGCGGGCGCAGGCGCGGGCGCCGGTGGCGGCGGCGGAAGGAACGGGATGAATGCGTTGGAGCCGCCGCTGCCGCCGCAGGCCGCGAGGGTGGCCGCGACCGCTGCGGCCGCAGTGAGATGTCTGATCGATGCGTGCACGAGCCTCTCCTCTGGTTGGACGCTGCGAGTTCACGCGCGCCGCGTGACGGCGTGATGACGCGCGGCGCGCCGCTTCAGAGCCGCAGCGGCGCGGCGTAGCCCGTCATCTCGAGGTAGCCGCGGCCGATGCGGCGGCCCTGCGCGTCGCGCAGGTCGCTCAGGCCTTCCCAGTACACGCCGCCAGTCGAGCCGCGGCTGTCGAGTTCCTGGTCGTCGAGCAGCGCGCGCACCTCGAACTCGCCCGCGGGCGTACCCACGCGCCAGTGCGTCGGATAGCGCGCTTGCGTGCGCGGGCTGGTCCAGGTGCTGCCGGCCTCGAAGCGCACCTCTTCGTGACTGAAAACGCGCAGCGCACCCTCGCGCGTGCGAAACGATCCACCCGCCCACAGCGCGCTCCCGTCGCGCCGGCGCAGGTGAAAGGCGGTGAGCGCGCTGCCGTCGTCGAGGTTCATGCCGATCCAGTCCCAGCCGACGGCCTCGGGATGCAGCAGCGCCTCGCTCCATTCGTGGTCGAGCCAGGCGCGGCCCGCGACCTCGAACGGCGCCTCGCCCTGCAGCGCGATGCGCCCGCGCGCCTGCAGCTGCGGTTCGCTGTAGTAGTAGCTCGCCTGCGCTTCCTCGGGGCCCTTGCGCGAGAGGCCCGCGCGGCCTTGCAGCAGCAGCGGCTGCGTCGGCGAGAAGCGCAGGTCGAGCGAGAAGCCGCCGGCCGGAATGCGCGCCACGTAGCTGCCGTCGCCGCTGCTGCGCGCCAGCGACCAGTCGCGCAGGCGCAGGTCGGTGTCGTGCTCGCTCGCCGACGCCACGCCCTGGCCCGCGCGCGCGATGCGCTGGTCGTGGCGCAGCGCGCCGGCCTCCAGGTCGGTGACGGCGGCATGCGCGAACACCAGCTGCTTGGCTGCGAAGGCCGAGCGCAATTGCTGCGTGGCGTCGACGCGCGAGCGGAAGAAGGTCACCTGGAAGCCGAAGGTGCGCCCGGCCGGTGTCGCCGCGTGGCCGGTGATGTACCACCATTCGGTCCGCAGCTCGGGATGGCTGCCGAAGTCGCGCGGGAACTGCAGCGTGCGTGCGGGCAATGCCCAGCCCGAGGACGCAGCCGCCAGCGCCGCGAGCAGCAGGCTGCGCCGCGAGAGTGCGAAAGGTGCGAGGGGTGCCCGCGCCGGCATCAGCCGCTCACCAGGGCATCGATGCGCTGCCGCGCGGGGCCGACGTCGCCGAACGTGTCGCGCACCCAAACCGCGTCGTGGTAGCTCGGCAGGTAGCGCTCGCCGGCATCGCACAGCAGCGAAAGGATCGATCCGCGGCGGCCCGCCGCGCGCATCTCGTGCGCGATCGCGAGCATGGCCGCGAAGTTGGTGCCGGTCGAGGGCCCGACCTTGCGCCCGAGCAGCGCCGAGAGCGCATGCATCGCGGCCACCGAGTCGAGGTTCGGCACCTCGATCATGCGGTCGACCAGCGTGCGGATGAAGCTCGGTTCCACGCGTGGCCGGCCGATGCCTTCGATGCGCGAGCCCGGCGCCGTGAGCGCGGCATCGCCGCTCTGGTGGTAGGCCGAGAACACCGAGCCCTCGGGGTCGGCCACGCAGAGCTGCGTGTCGTGGCAGCAGTAGCGCACGTAGCGCCCGATGGTGGCGCTGGTGCCGCCGGTGCCCGCGCCCACCACGATCCAGGCCGGCACGGGATGCCGCTCGCGCGCCATCTGCCGGAACATGCTTTCGGCGATGTTGTTGTTGCCGCGCCAGTCGGTCGCGCGCTCGGCGTGGGTGAACTGGTCCATGTAGTGGCCGCCGGTCTGCTCCGCCAGCGCGCGCGCCTCGTCGTAGACCTCGGCCGCATGGTCGACGAAATGGCAGCGCGCGCCGTAGAAGGCGATCTGCGCGATCTTCTCGGGCGAGGTGCTGCGCGGCATCACCGCGATGAACGGCAGCCCGAGCAGCCGCGCGAAATAGGCTTCGCTGACCGCGGTCGATCCGCTCGAGGCCTCGACCACGGTCGTGCCTTCGCGCACCCATCCGTTGCACAGCGCATACAGGAAGAGCGAGCGTGCGAGCCGGTGCTTGAGGCTGCCGGTCGGGTGCGTCGACTCGTCCTTCAGGTAGAGGTCGATGCCGGCCGCGGCGAGCGCGGGCAGCGGCAGCGGGATCAGGTGCGTGTCGGCGCTGCGCTGGTAGTCGGCCTCGATGCGGCGCATCGCCGCGTCGAGCCACGGGTCGCGTGAGGACGAAGGAGGAGGGGGTGTGTGCGGCTGCTGCATGTAGGAGGCAGTCTACAAGTCATGCCGCGCGCCACCCGGCGCGGGCGCAAATCGGGATACTGTGCGCTGCCATTTTTTCCAACCCGGCAGGAGACAAGACACATGAGAAGAAGCACGCTGCGCCCCGTAGGTCAAAGGCATTCCATCGGCGCCGCGGCGCTCGCCGCGCTCGTGCTCGCGGGCTGCGCCTCGGGGCCGCCGCCGCAGCGGCCGCCGTCATCCTTCGCGGTGCCCGGCCTCGAGAAACCGGCCGAGGTGCTGGTCGACCGCTGGGGCGTGCCGCATCTCTACGCCGGCACGCTCTACGACGCCTTCGTGGCGCAGGGCTTCATCGCCGCGCGCGACCGCCTCTGGCAGATGGACCTCTGGCGCAAGCGCGGCCTCGGCGAAATGGCCAAGGACTTCGGCCCGGCCTGGGTCGCGCACGACCGCGCGGCGCGCGCCGTGCTCTACCGCGGCGACATGTACCGCGAATGGCTCGCCTACGGCTCCGACGCCAAGCGCGTGGCCGAGGCCTTCACGGCCGGTGTCAATGCCTACGTGGCGCAGGTGCGCGCGCAGCCCGCGCTGCTGCCGCCCGAGTTCAGGCTGCTCGGCTACCAGCCTTCGGCGTGGTCGCCCGAGGACGTGGTGCGCATCCGGCATCACGGGCTCACGCTCAACTTCACCTCGGAGATCGACCGTGCGCGCGCCTTCTGCGCCGGCGCGGCCGGCGCGAAGGCCGACTGGCTGCGCCGCGAACTCGATCCGCCGGTCACGCCCACGGTGCCGCCGGGGCTCGACCCCTGCGCCGTGCCCAACGCCGAGTTGCGCGCCGCCTACCTGCTGGCCACCGCCTCGCCGCAGTTCACCAAGGCCAACACGCCGCTCGCGCCGTCGGTGGCGGCCGTGGCGCCCGCCGGCAGCGACGCCGACGCGGCCGCAGGCGACCCGACCGCCGGCTACGGCAGCAACAACTGGGTGATCGCGCCGACGCTCACGTCGACCGGCCGCCCGATCCTTGCCAACGACCCGCACCGCGCGCATGGCGCGCCGAGCCTGCGCTACATGACGCACCTGAGCGCGCCCGGCATGGACGCGATCGGCGCGGGCGAGCCGTTCCTGCCGGGCCTGTCGATCGGCCACAACGGCACCATCGCCTTTGGCCTCACGCGCTTCTACATGGACCAGGAAGACCTCTACGTCTACGAGCTCAACCCGGCCAACCCCGACGAGTACCGCTACCAGGGCCGCTGGGAGCCGATGCTGCGCGTGACCGAGCGCATCGAGGTGAAGGGCGAGGGCGCGCCGCGCGAGGTGGTCAACAGCTTCACGCGCCACGGCCCGGTGCTGCTGGCCGAGCCCGGCAAGCAGCGCGCCTACGCGCTGCGCGCGGCCTGGCTCGAGCCCGGCATGGCGCCGTACTTCGGTTCGATGGACTACATGCGCGCGCGCAACTGGGACCAGTTCCGCGCGGCCATGAACCGCTGGGGCGCGCCGGGCGAGAACCAGGTGTATGCCGACACCAGCGGCAACGTCGGCTGGATTCCCGGCGGCCTCACGCCGATCCGGCCCAACTGGGACGGGCTGATGCCGGTGCCGGGCGACGGCCGCTACGAATGGTCGGGCTTCCGCAACGGCGACGAGCTGCCGTTCGAACTCAACCCCGCGCGCGGCTACGTCGTGACCGCCAACGAGAACAACATTCCGCCCGACCATCCGGCCGCGAAGAAGGGCGTGGGCTACGAATGGAGCGATGCGGCCCGCGCGCGCCGGCTCAAGGAACTGTTCGCGGCCAAGGCGGCGGCCGGTTCGCGCTTCACGCTCGAGGATTCCGAGCGCATGCAGAACGACATCGTCGCGACGCCCGCGCAGCGGCTGCTGAAGCTGCTCGCACCGCTACGCAGCAGCGATGCGCCAACGGCCGCCGCGCTGCGCATGCTGCAGGCCTGGGACGGCACCATGCACCGCGACAGCGCGGCCGCCGCGCTCTACGAGGTGTGGAGCAGCAAGCCGCTGCGTGCGGCGGTGCTCAAGGCCGGCGCGGGCGAGGCCGGCGCCGCGCTGGCCGTGCCCGGCGACAACACGCGCATGATCCTGCTGCTCGAGAATCCGGCGGGCTGGCTCAGCACCGCGCAGCGCGACGCGCTGCTGCTCGAGACGCTGCCCGCGGCCATGCAGGAGCTGTCGGCCAAACTCGGCCCCGATCCCGCGGCCTGGAAGTGGGGCGCGCTGCACCGCGCCGAGTTCCGCCATCCGCTCGGCGCCGTGGTCGATGCGGCCACGCGCAGCAAGCTCGAAGTCGGCGACTGGCCGATGTCGGGCTCGGCGTTCACGCCGATGGCGGCGAGCTATCGCGCAAGCGACTACAAGCTCACCTCGGGCGCATCGTTCCGCATGGTGCTCGACGTCGGCAACTGGGACGCCTCGCGCGCCATCAACACGCCGGGCCAGTCGGGCAATCCCGCAAGCCCGAACTACCGCGACCTCGCGCCGCTCTGGCTCGAAGGCCAATACGTGCCGCTGCTCTACAGCCGCGGCGCGGTCGAGAAGGAAACGGTCGAGCGCATCCAGCTGCTGCCGGCGCGCTGAGCGGCTACCAGTCTTCCTTCACCGCCAGCACCGCGTCGCTGCCGGCGGCGGCGCGGCCCGCAAGCCAGGCCGTGACGGTGCCGGCGGCCACCACCGCCGCGCACAGCGCCGCGAGCCGCGTCCACGGCACCAGCAGGTCCATGGTCCAGTGGAAGCTCTGCGGGTTGACCACCTTCACCAGCACCACCGACACCGCGAGCCCGAGGCCCAGCCCCGCCGCCGCGCCGATCGCGGTCCAGGCTGCGCCTTCGCCCGCCACCACCGCGAGCACCTGGCGCCGCGTGAAGCCCAGGTGCGCGAGCAGGCCGAACTCCTTGCGCCGCGCCAGCACCTGGGCGCTGAAGCTCGCGGCGATGCCGAACAGGCCGATCGCGATGGCCACGGCCTGCAGCCAGTAGGTGACCGCGAAGCTGCGGTCGAAGATGCGCAGCGAGGTGGCGCGGATCTGGCCGACCGACGAGATCTCGATGGCGGCTTGCGGCGCGGCGCCATGGCTGGTCGCCAGCGCGCGCACCGCCGCCTGCACCGCGGCCTCCGAAGCGCCGGGTGCGAGCCAGAGCGACACGTCGCTGACCTCGCGCTCGCCGGTGAGCCGTTCGAAGTCGCGCGCGTCCATCGCGATGGCGCCGAACTGGCGCGCATAGTCGCGCCACACGCCCGCAACGAAGAACGGTGGCGGCGCCGGCGCGCCCGCGCGGCCGAGCGCCGCGGCGAGCGGCGCATACGTCGCGCCGGGCTTCGCGCCATGCAGCTCGAGCATCGGCTCGCTCACGTAGATGCCGATCTGCCCAGGCGGCACCGGCAGCGCCGGCCCCGTGAGCGGCAGCGCCTGGGCCGGGCCGCCCTCGAGGCTGCGCGAGATCAGCGTGACCGCGGGCTGCGCGGGATCGAGCTGCAGCGAACGGGTGCGCAACGTGCCGGTGCGTGCCACGCCCGGCAACTGGCCGAGCGCCTGCACGAAGGCCGGCGAGAAGGCCGCGGTGTCGCTGTTGTTGCCGCTGCTGCGCTCGGCGGCGCGCAGGTACAGGTCGGCGGGCAGCACCACGTCGAGCCACTGGGTCACCGAATCGCGGAAGCTCGCGACCATCACCGTGAGCGCGACCGCGAGGCTCAGGCTCGCGACCACGCCGCTCACGGCCACCGCCGCGGTGCCGCGCATGCGGCGCGCGCGCTCGATGGCCAGCATCGGCAGCAAGCGGTGCGCGAACATCGGCGCCAACCGGTCGTAGAGCAGCGCGACGAACCAGGGCAGGGCGGTGATGCCGCCGACCAGCAGGCAGCCGACCGACACATAGGCCGCCACCGGAATGCCGCCGATGGCCGGCATGTTGGCCAGCAGCGCGCCCGCCGCGATCAGGCCGAGCGCGAGCCAGTGGCTGTG
>CAMLCW010000072.1 GCA_946478645.1 uncultured Variovorax sp. | reverse complement strand
GGGCTTCAACAAGGTCGCGCCGTACTACTACTACCCCGGCTGGTGGGAAGGCGGCGCCGACCTCGAGTTCTTCATCAACAACAAGGCCTACGCCAAGCTGTCGGACGAGAACAAGGCGATCCTCAATGCGGCCACCAAGGTTGCCGCGCGCGACATGCTCGCCAAGTACGACGCCTACAACCCCATCGCGCTGAAGAAGCTCGTGGCCGACAAGACCCAGCTCAAGGCCTTCCCGAAGGCGGTGATGGACGCTGGCTTCAAGGCCTCGATGGAAGTCTTCGCGATGCATGAAGCCAAGTCGCCCGAGTTCAAGAAGATCCACCAGGACATGCGCACCTTCCAGCGCGACCAGATCCTGTGGAACCGCTTCTCGGAGTATCCGTTCAACCAGTACATGAACTCGGTCAAGATCTGATCGAACGCGCCGGCCAGCAAAACGCCGGACGCACAACAGAAAAGGCCGGCCACTCGCGAGAGTGGCCGGCCTTTTTGCCGTCAGTGCGCTGCGGGGCTCAGGGCTTCTTGCCGTCCTGCTGCTTGAGCGCATCTTCCATGGCCTTGAGCGGATCGCTTTCGCCCGGCTCGGCGGGCGGCACCGGCTCGGCCGGTGCGGTCGGTGCGGCCGCATCGCTGGCGGGCGCCGCCGGCGCAGGGCTGCTGCCGAAGGCGGGCACTTCGGAGCCGTAGGGCTCGGGCGCGAGTCCACCGCCCTCGGGCGTCAGGCTCTCGCGCATCTGGCGGCCGATGTCCTCGAGGTTGACCTTTGCCGCCTTCTCGATGTTGCCCGTCACGAGTTGCGGGAACGCGATCAGGATGCCCACCATCGTCAGCTGGATCAGCAGGAAAGGGATCGCGCCCCTGTAGATCTGCATCGTGGTGACCGGCTCCATGACCTTTTGCGTCACGCGGTCGACGTACTGCTTCTCGGGCGCCACCGAGCGCAGGAAGAACAGCGCGAAGCCGAACGGCGGATGCATGAACGAGGTCTGCATGTTCACCGCCAGCAGCACGCCGAACCAGATCAGGTCGATGCCGAGCTTGTCGGCCACGGGCGCGAGCAGCGGCACCACGATGAACGACAGCTCGAAGTAGTCGAGGAAGAACGCGAGGAAGAACACCAGGATGTTCACCACGATCAGGAAGCCCACGGCGCCGCCCGGCAGCGACGACAGCAGGTGCTCGACCCAGATCGGGCCGTCGGCGGCCTGGAACACCAGGCTGAACACCGTGGCGCCGATCAGGATGAACATCACGAAGCTCGACAGCTTGGTGGTCGCGGCCAGTGCCTGCTTGAGCAGCGAGAAGCTCAGCCGTCGGCGCACCCAGGCCATGATCAGCGCACCCATCGCGCCCATCGCGCCGCCTTCGGTCGGCGTGGCCACGCCCAGGAAGATGGTGCCCAGCACCAGGAAGATCAGCAGCAGCGGCGGGATCAGCACGAAGGTCACGCGCTCGGCCAGCCGCGACAGCAGGTTGAGCTTGAGCCCCTTGTTCGCCAGCGCGATCAGCAGCGCGAGGAACACGCCGCCGCACAGCGCCACCACCACCTTCTCGTCGGTCGCCACGAAGGTGACTTCCTGGCCCTGGAACCAGCTGTGCACCGCTTCCATGTTGCGCGCCAGCCAGACCGCCACCACGGCCGACAGCGCCGCGAGGCCCACCAGCGAGGGGTAGCCGCCGCTGCCGTTGGGCTCGCGGAAAGTGCGCGCCTCGGGCGGCAGTGCCGGCACCTGAGACGGCTTGAAGATCGCGAGGAACACGACGTACAGCACGTACAGGCCCATCAGCATGAAGCCGGGCAGGAACGCGCCCTTGTACATGTCGCCGACGCTGCGGCCGAGCTGGTCGGCCATGATGATCAGCACCAGCGAGGGCGGGATGATCTGCGCCAGCGTGCCCGAGGCCGCGATGGCGCCGCTCGCGAGGCGCCGGTCGTAGCCGTAGCGCAGCATGATCGGCAGCGAGATCAGGCCCATCGAGATGACCGAGGCGGCCACCACGCCGGTGGTGGCTGCGAGCAGCGCGCCGACGAAGATCACCGCGAGCGCCAGGCCGCCGCGCATCGGGCCGAAGACCTGGCCGACGGTGTCGAGCAGGTCCTCGGCCATGCCGCTTCGCTCGAGGATGAGCCCCATGAGCGTGAAGAACGGCACGGCCAGCAAGGTGTCGTTGGCCATGATGCCGATGAGCCGCTGGGGCAGCCAGGCCATTACCGACGACTGGAACACGCCCAGCTCGATGCCCACGAGACCGAAGAAGAGGCCGCAGGCGCCGAGGCTGAAAGCCACCGGAAAGCCGAGCAGCAGGAAACAGATCAGCCCCGCGAACATGATCGGGGCGAAGTTGGCAGCAATGAATTCCATGATGAGGTGGTTCTGGCGGGGATCAGTGCTGTGGCTTGGGCTCGGCGCTGCCCTTTGCGGCATTGGCCTCTGCCTCGGCCTGCAGGCGCAAGGCCTCGATGAGTTCGGCTTCGGCCGTCTTGTCGGTCAACCGGCCCATCGGGTCGGGCCCCTGGCCGCGCAGGAACGCGATGCGCTTGATGAGCTCGGACCAGCCCTGCAGCATCAGCAGCGCGAAGCCCACCGGCAGCGCAGCCCACACGGGCCAGCGGATCAGGCCGCCAGAGTTGCCAGACATCTCGCCCGATTCGTACATCTGGAGCACCACGGGCGTTGCCAGGTAGAGCACCGTGAGGCACAGCGGCGTGAGAAAGAAGGCGAAGCCGATGATGTCGATCCACACCTGCTTGCGCTTCGAAAGGCGGCTGTTGACCACGTCGATGCGCACATGCTCGCGGTGCAGCAGCGTGAAGCCTGCCGCAATCAGGAACGACCAGGCGAACAGGTACCACTGCACTTCGAGAAACGCGTTCGAACTGGTGTTGAATACCTTCCGGACCAGCGCATTGACCGCGCTGATCACGGTGGCCGCGAGGATGAGCCAGATGGCGTATTTGCCCACTTGGGCATTGAGCCAGTCAATGGCCCGGGACAGCTTGAGCAAGCCTTGCATCACATCTCCATCTTTGTATTGGAAGCCTCCCGATACGAATGCACCCGACGCACCGGCGTTGTGCGCCGATGGGTCGGGTGCGGGAGGGCGGGCTGAATTCTAATGAACTACCCCGGGGAATACCTTCAGGGGCTACCCGCGGAGCGGTGCCGATAATGTGGCTTATGCCCCAGACACCGCGCTCCGCTTCCGATCCTGCGGTTTCCGTGGCTGCGGGCATCGATTCGCCCGAGATGCATCGGGCCGGGCGCGACCTGCTCTCGCTCGCGTTGATCGACGCGCGCAATCACACGCTCCACCTGCTGTCGCTCTACGAGCAGGCGCTGGGCTCGGCAAGGCTCGAAGTGCCCGCGGGCGAGCCGGACGTGGTGCCGCCGCTCTGGCTCGCGGGGCACATCGGCTGGTTCGCCGAATGGTGGATCGGGCGCAACACCCAGCGCGCCTTTGGCCCCGATTGCCCGGTGCGCCCGACCCGGCTCGCTGCCATCGATCCGCAGGCCGACGAATGGTGGAACCCGGCGCAGCGCCCGCCCGCGCAGCGCGGATCGCCCGAGCTGCCCGACCTCGGCCAGACCCGCGCCTACCTGCTCGAGACCCTGGAGAGCACACTCGAACTGCTCGAGCATGCGGCCGAGACCGATCCGGGCCTCTACTTCTATCGGCTCGCGCTGTTCCACGAGGACCTGCGCGGCGAGCAGCTCATCGTGATGGCGCAGACGCTCGGGCTGCCGCTCGGCATCGGCCAGCCGCCGGCGGCCGTGGTACGCGAGCCGCTGCTGCTGCCTGCCACCCGTTGGGCGCTCGGTGCGGGCGAGGGCAGCGGTTTCGCCTTTGCGCAGGAGACCGGCGCGCAGCAGGTCGACGTGCCCGAGTTCGAGATCGATGCGCAACCCGTGACCTGGAGCCAGTACATCGAGTTCGTCGACGAGGGCGGCTACGACCGCGAGGCGCTCTGGCATCCCGAAGGCTGGCGCTGGCTGGCCGCGCAGCCCGAGGGCCGCCGCAGTCCGCGCCATGTCGAGCAGATCGGCGCCGCGCGCAACGGCACTGGCGGCGGCTCGGTGCTGCAGCAACGCTTCGGTGCCACGGTGCGCGCCGCCGGCCACCACAGTGCCGTGCACCTGAGCTGGTGGGAGGCCGATGCCTGGGCGCGCTGGGCCGGCCGGCGCATCGCGACCGAGGTCGAATGGGAGATCGCGGCCCACAGCGCCGCGCGGCGCGGCTTCCGCTGGGCCGACGTGCACGAATGGACGGCGGGCACGCTGCGGCCGTGGCCGGGCTTTCGCGCCGATCCCTGGAGCGCGGACAGTGCGTTCGACCCGGTGCCCGCCTTCGGCCGCGCGCGCGTGCTGCGCGGCGCCTCATTCGCGACGCGCTCGCGCCTGCGGTCGCTGCAGCGGCGCGGCTTTGCGCTGCCGGAGCGCGACGACGGCTTCTTCGGTTTCCGGACGTGCAGCCTGTGACCCACCCCGGAGTCAGTGGCCTGATGACATCGGCGGCGCCACTTCTTCGAGCGGCCGGCGCTCGGCGTCGGCCGCATAGCGCAGCGCCAGCAGCCCCGCCACGATGACCAGCGTGGCGCCGATCGCGTAGCCGACCGTCACCGCGCCGCGGCTGCCGGTCTCGATCAAGAGGCCGAACAGCAGCGGCGCGACGAAGCCGCCCGCGCCGGTGCCGATGGCATAGAAGATCGCGATCGCCATCGCGCGCATCTCGAGCGGGAAGACCTCGCTGACCGTCAGGTAGGCCGAGCTGGCCGCGGCCGAGGCCAGGAAGAACACCGCCGACCAGCACAGCGCCTGGCTGCGCGCGTCGAGCCAGCCCATCATGAAGGCCCAGCCCGTGAGCGCGAGGCCGATGCCGGCCAGCACGTAGGTCAGCGCGATCATCCTTCGCCGCCCCACGCTGTCGAACAGCGGCCCGAGCAGCAGCGGCCCGAGCACGTTGCCGAGCGCGAACGGAAAGATGTAGAGCGCGACGTTCTGTTCGGCCACGCCGTAGAAGCGCGTGAGCACGAGCGCATAGGTGAAGAAGATCGCGTTGTAGAAGAAGGCCTGCGACACCATCAGCGCCATCGCGACCACGCTGCGCGCCCGGTAGCGGTGCAGCAGCACCTGCGCCACCTCGCGCAGCGTGGGGCTGCGGCGCACGCCGCCGTAGGCCACGCGGCTGGCTGCGGGGTCCGGCAGCGGCCCGTGCTGTGCGCGCACCTCGGCCTCGATGCGCTCGACGATCGCGAGCGCCTCGCCGGCGCGGCCGTGCGCCACCAGCCAGCGCGGGCTCTCGGGCACGTCGCGCCGCACCAGCAGGATCGCGATGGCCAGCACCGCGCCGAGGCCGAAGCCCACGCGCCAGCCCCAGACCGGCCCGATCACCTGCGGATCGAGCAGCAGCAGGCTGAGCCCGGCGCCCAGGCCCGCACCGATCCAGAAGCTGCCATTGATCGCGAGGTTCACGCGGCCGCGCACGCGCGCGGGAATGAGTTCGTCCACGGCCGAGTTGATGGCCGCGTACTCGCCGCCGATGCCCAGCCCCGTGACGAAGCGGCAGAGCGCGAAGAACGCAAAGTCGGGCGAGAACGCGGTGGCCAGCGTGCCGAGCGTGTAGACCACCAGCGTCACGAGGAACAGCTTCTTGCGCCCGAGCCGGTCGGTGAGGCGGCCGAACAGCAGCGCACCGAGCACCGCGCCCGCAATGTAGATCGAGCCCGACAGGCCGATCTCGGTGGCGCTGAGGCCGAGCGTGTCGGGCCGCTCGAGCACTGCGCCGATCGATCCGACCAGCGTCACCTCGAGCCCGTCGAGCACCCAGGCCACGCCGAGCGCGATCACCACGCGCCAGTGCCAGCGCGACCAGGGCAGGCGGTCGAGCCGCGCGGGAATGTCGCTGTAGAGGGTGTTGCTGCTGTGATCGGTCAATGCGCCCCGTGCTCCTTTTCGCGTTGGAAGGTCCACCAGGGCAGCAGCGCGCGCAGCGACTGCACTTCGCCGCTGCCCGCGGTCTCGTAGCCGGGCAGGGTGCCCAGCAGGTGTTGCCAGCCCGCGCTGCGCAGCACCGCGACCAGTGCCCGCACGGCGGGCTGGTCGAGCGCCGACTTGAGGCAGGCGAGGTGGTAGCGCTCGTGCACCAGCGGCACGAAGCCCAGGCCCTCGGCCTGCGCCGCCGACTCGAGCCCGAGGCCCACGTCGGCCTGGCCCGATGCCACGGCATGCGCCACCGCGGCATGCGAGGTTTCGCAGCGCTCGTAGCCCGACAGCGCGCTGCCGTCGAGCCCGGCCTGCGCGAGCAGTTCGTCGAGCAGCACGCGCGTGCCGGTGCCGATGGCGCGGTTCACGTAGCGCGCATGCAGGCGTGCCGCGTCGGCCAGCGAGCGCAGGCGCAGCGGATTGCCCGGCGCCACCAGCAGCCCCTGCACCCGCCGCGCAAAGCCGATCAGCTTGTGCTGGCCGGGCTTGAGCAGCGGCTGGTAGGTGCGCTGCGCGAGCGAGCCGCGCGGCGGGTTCTCGAGCGTGTGGAAGCCCGCCATCACGCAGCGGCCCTGGTTGAGCGCGCGGATCGCGTCCACGCTGCCGGTGAAATGGATGTCGAGCTGCAATTTCGCCGTGCCCGCCGCATGGGTGCGCAGCAGCGCCAGCGCGTCGTCGTGGCTCGCCTGCAGGCTCAGCACATGGGTGCGGTCGTCGAAGGCCAGCGCGAAGGCGCGCTCGAGTTCGGCATGCAGCGCCTCGATCTGCGGCGCGAGCCGGGCCTGTGCCTGGCGCTCGGCCCAGAGCAGCTTGTCGCCGAATTCGGAGAGTTGCGCGCGCTGGCCCTGCTCACCCTGGAGCAGCGGCCGGCCCAGCGTCTGCTCCCACTCGCGGAGTTCGCCCCATACGTGGCGGTACGACAGGCCGAGCGCGCGCGAGGCGGCCGAGATGGAGCCATGCTCGCGCACCGCCTGCAGGATCTGCATCAGCGGATTGCGGATTTGCCGCGATCCATGGCGGCGCGGCCGGATCGCGTAGGAAAGGTCGATCTGTTGCACGGGGCGGCGGAGGAGGTGGAGGCCAGCCCATTATGCAGAGCGGCCCCCCGCCGCGCGGGTGCGACGTTCCTCTATTGCGTTTCGGCCAATGCGTCGGCGAGCGCATTGACCAAACGGTCGATCTCGGCCTTCTCGGCGATGAACGGTGGCGCGAGCTGGATCGTGTCACCGCCATAGCGCACGTAGAAGCCCTTCTTCCAGCAGTTCATCGCGATCTCGTAAGGCCGGCGCGCGGGCTCGCCCGGCAGCGCGGCGATCGTTAGGCCCGCGGCCAGGCCGTAGTTGCGAATGTCCAGCACATGCTTGCTGCCCTTGAGGCTGTGCACCGCGTTCTCGAAATGCGGCGCGAGCGCCTTCGCGCGGCCGATCATGTCTTCCTTCTGCAGCACGTCGAGCGCCGCGATGCCGGCCGCGCACGCGACCGGGTGTGCGCCGTAGGTGTAGCCATGCGGAAATTCGAGCATGTAGTCGGGGCCGCCGGCCGCCATGAAGGTGTCGTGGATCTCCTTGCTCGCGATCACCGCGCCCAGCGGCTGCGCGCCGTTGGTCACCTGCTTGGCCACGTTCATGATGTCGGGCGTGACGCCGAAGGCCTCGGCGCCCGTGAGCGCGCCGCAGCGGCCGAAGCCGGTGATCACCTCGTCGAAGATCAGCAGGATGTTGTGCGCGGTGCAGATCTCGCGCAGGCGCTTCAGGTAGCCCTTCGGCGGGATCACCACGCCGGCCGAGCCCGCGAAGGGCTCCACGATCACCGCGGCGATGGTCGACGCGTCATGCAGCGCGATCAGGTCGAGCAGGCGGTCGGCCAGCTCGGCGCCGTGCTCGGCCATGCCGCGCGTGAAGGCGTTGGCCGCGATCTGCGTGTGCGGCAGGTGGTCGGCTTCCACGCCCTGGCCGAAGAGCTTGCGGTTGGCCGCGATGCCGCCCACCGAGATGCCGCCGAAGTTGACGCCGTGGTAGCCCTTCTCGCGGCCGATCAGGCGCGTCTTGCCCGCCTGGCCCTTGGTGCGCCAGTAGGCGCGCGCCATCTTCAGCGAGGTGTCCGCGGCCTCCGAGCCCGAGCCCGTGAAGAAAACGTAGTCCAGCCCCGCGGGCGTGAGTTCCTTCAGCTTGTTGGCGAGCTCGAACGACAGCGGATGGCCGAACTGGAAGGCCGGCGAATAGTCGAGTTTGGCGATCTGGCGGCTCACCGCCTCGGTGATCTCGGGCCGGCCATGGCCCAGGCCCGAGCACCACAGGCCCGAAAGGCCGTCGAAGATCTTGCGGCCCTCGCCATCGGTGAAGTAGGCGCCTTTGGCTTCCACGATCATGCGCGGGTCGGCCTTGAACTGGCGGTTGCCCGTGTAGGGCATCCAGTGTGCGTCGAGCCAGGCGGCGTCGGTGCGCAGGGCGGGTGTGGGATCGGCGGCAGGGGCGGCAAGGGTCATGGCGCGGGCTCCAAAAGGTGAGTGGATGCGCCGATTGTTGGCAACGGCTTCAGTGTGGAGAATGGCGCAATATCAATGTTCACTTGACGATTCATGCAAGTAAAGGAAAAGCGCCGCAGCCGCGCGCTGCTCGGCCAGCTCAGCGACATGGACCTGCGCCTGCTCAAGGTGTTCAGGAGCGTGGTCGACTGCGGCGGCATGGCGGCGGCCGAGCTCGAGCTCAACATCGGCACCTCGACCGTGAGCCGCCATGTGAAAGACCTCGAAACGCGGCTCGGCCTGGTACTGTGCCGGCGCGGGCGCGCGGGCTTTGCGCTCACGGCCGAGGGCCAGCGCGTGTACGACGAGACGCTGCGGCTGCTGGCCTCGGTCGACGCCTTCCGCGGCAGCATCGACGACATCCACAACCGCATGGGCGGCCAGCTCGACGTGGCGCTGTTCGACAAGACCGCGACCAACCCGGCCGCGCGCATCGGCGAGGCGATCGCGCGCTTCGCCGAGATCGCGCCCGAGGTGAACCTGGCCGTGCATGTGGGCTCGATCAATGCGATCGAGCAGGGCGTGCTCGAAGGCCATTTCCAGATCGGCATCATCCCCGCGCACCGCGCGTCGAAGAGCCTGGTGTATGCCGACCTGTTCGACGAGACCATGCTGCTGTACTGCGGCGCCGGGCATCCGCTCTTCGGTGCCGACCACGCGAAGCTCACCTGGGCGAAGCTGCGCGCCCATCATTTCGCGGGCCTGGGGTACCACTCGCCGAACATGGAACTGAGCCACCGCGCCAAGCTGTCGCGCAAGGCCACGGGCTTCGACCAGGAGGCGATCGCGACCCTGATCCTGTCGGGGCGCTTTCTCGGCTTTCTGCCCGACCACTACGCGCAGGTGTTCGAGCAGCGCGGGCTGATGCAGGCGGTGCTGCCGGCGCGCTTCAACTATGCGTGCCGGTTCGTGAGTTTGTTGCGGCGGTCGCCGAAGCCGTCGCGTGCGGTGCTGGCGTTCCAGGCCTGTCTGGAGGAGGCGCATCGGCAATGCCCGCGCGGCTGATGCGCTGCGCGGCATGAGCGTGAAGACGAACACCAGGAGCCCCGTGCGCAAAGGCACACCAAGCCGCATCTACCAATTGCGCATCGAGCTGCAGCACATCGCGCCCGTTGTCCGCAGACGCATCCTCGTTCCGGAGACCTTGACACTGGGCAAGCTCGACCGCGTCATCCAGGCGGCAATGGGCTGGAACAACGCCCATCTGCACGACTTCACCATCGAGGGCAAACGGTACTGCACGCCAGACCCGCAATGGCCCGAGCCGGAGATGCTGAACGAGCGCCGATACACCGTGGGCGAAGTGCTCGGGCAGACCGTGCAGCAGTTCAGGTACAGCTACGACTTTGGAGACGGCTGGGATCACACGGTCACGGTCGAGCAGAGCCATCTGGAAGCTGCGCTGAGATTGGATGATGTAGAGGTGACTTCGCTCACAGGCCTATGTAGGGGCGGCGTCTCGCGCTCAGTGGCCGAGCAGGCCAGTGGCCAGGTGTGCGCCCTGCAAGGTCAGGTCCGGGCAACCTGCGTGTTCCGGCAGATCGAGTTGCCGGCGCTGCAAGCCAACCCGAACGTCAGAGGCATCGATCTGGTTTCCCTCGAGCACGCTACACCTTTGGAGCAAATTGACATGTTTACCTGGCTCAACAAACAGGGTGTGCGCAGCGACCGCGGGTTTGAGGTCCAGCGTACCGGTCGCTTCGATGCCGAATACAGCGAGGGCGGCCAAGTGGTCGAGTTATATGTGGAGAGCGGAACCCAAGGAGGACTGCCTTGAATCAGCATCGATCCGGAAGCGTTTGCGCGCTGGCGCAATGGCAGCGCCATTGCGCCAGAAAAGCAAGCCGAGATGCTGCAGAACTTCAAGCGATGGCGTTCCAGGGCCTGAAAACTGTCGTAGAAAGAGGCGAGTAGGTTGTTGCGGGAGAGTATCGCTCCGGTGCTCACCCCTGAGCGCCCGCGGTTCATCTCGGCCAGCGTTGCCATCATGTCGTCATCGCTAATGATGTTGGCGTTGAACACCGCGTAGGTCGGTGTACCAGGATGGGTGTCTTCGCTGGTTGGTCGTCCGCAGATCGATGTCGTTGACCCGACCGGGCATCAGTACCGCAAAGAATGCGTTGAAATCTTCCCGTCGTGTCTTGTTCACCGTTGATCTCGCTGACGAATCGTTGGCGTGCGCGGGGTAACTGGGCAATGGCCCTGATCTGCTGTTCCCGCTTGCTCATGGTCTTCTTCCCTCATGATGAATGTGAACGACTGCATGGAGGCTTCCTGCGGCAGTCGTTGCTCTGTTGATAGAAAAAAAATAAACACCTCACCCAACCCTTGGCCGCTGGGTGCCGGGGTTCTGTGGTCGCGAGCTGCGACCACCCTGAGCGCGTCATCGGTCTGTCCTGTTGCCTGTCAGCCCCTGCGCACCTTGCCCTTCGTTGCCTTCTTCTCCTCGGGCGTCACGAACCCGATCGGCCGCTTCGGTGGATCGGCGGGCGTCGTCAATTCCCTTACCGCCTCAAAGAGCTGTCTCAGCTGATTGCGCGTGTTGCGGCTGAACGTGTCGTGGCTCAATTCCAGCCGTTCCGTCTTCTCCTCGATCTCGGCCAGCCGCTTGGCCAAGTCCTCATGCAGGCTCGCCGCTTGGCGCAGCCGCACGAACGCGCGCACCACATAGATGCCCATCTCCACCGCCTGGCTGGAGGCCAGGATGTTGGCCAACGCCACCGCCCCGAACTCCGTGAACGCAAAAGGCAGCGCCTTTGAATATTTGAGCTTGGCGAGGTGGTCACAGTTTGTGACCACCTCGGCCTTCTCGGCCGCATTGAGCTGGAACATGAAGTCCGGCGGAAAGCGTCCTGCGTTTCGCTTGACGGCCTGGTTCAGCGCCTTGGTCGGCACGCCGTAGAGCTCGGCCAGATCGGCGTCGATCATCACCTTCAGGCCGCGCAGCAACTGGATGCGGCCCTCGATGCGCGGCAGCAGCGTGCCGGCTGTTCTTGTGGTTGTGTTGGTCTCCATGCGTTCCCTGGTCAGGTCTCCGGTCTTTGTTCTTCAGTGACTGGCCTGCGCCAGCACAGTCTTCAGCATCTGCGGGACGATGCCGCGCCGTGTGGTGCAGGGCAATGGCGGGCTCCCTGTTCTGGCCATCAGCTCGTCGTGCGACAACATCAGCAAAATCCGTCCCCGAACACAGTGGGATCGTCAATGCCGGATCACGGATTCTGACCCGCGCTTTCCCATGTGGCGGTCCCCCTGCTGCCATGTGATGATCGAATGATGATGCATGCCACCCCTTCGTCTTTTCGTTCCACCGCAGACGGCACGGAGATCTTCACCTACGCCTGGACCGGCGTCGCGGGCAAACCCGTCGGCGTGGTGCAGATCGCCCACGGCCTCGCCGAGCACGGCGAACGGTATGCGCGCTTTGCGAACGCGCTCAATGCGGCCGGCTTCCTGGTGTATGCGGTCGATCACCGCGGGCATGGCCGCAGCGCGCAGGGCCGGCTCGGAGATTTCGGCACGGCGGGCTTCGACGGGCTGATCGCCGATGTCGCCCAGTTCGGCGCCGCCTTGCGCGCGCGGCACGGTGACCTGCCGCTCTTCCTGTTCGGCCATTCCATGGGTTCTTTCGCGGCGCAGGCGGCGTTGCTCGATCACGCACCGACGTGGTCGGGGGTGGTGCTGTCGGGGTCGACGGCGCTGGACGCGCTCGCGGCAGGCATGGCCCATGCACCTGCCGGTGCGCCCACCGGGCTGGCGGCGTTCAATGCCGGGTTCGAACATCGCACGGGCTACGAGTGGCTGTCGCGCGATGAGGCAGAGGTGGACGCCTATGTGGCCGACCCCTGGTGTGGCTGGGACGTGCCGGACGAGGTGATCCCTTCGTTGTTCGCGACGGCGCCCCGGCTCGCAGACCCGGCGCAGTTGGCCGGCATCCGGCCCGATCTGCCGATCCTCATCGCTTCCGGCGACGCCGACCCGCTGGCCGGGGGCGGTGCGCTGGTCCAGTTGCTGGGGCAGCGTTACCGCGAAGCCGGCACCACCGATGTCACCGTCAACTTGTATCCGGCGGCGCGCCATGAAATCCTCAACGAGACCAACCGCGACGCGATCACCAGCGACATCGTGGCCTGGCTGCAAGCCCGCTCGGCGCTGAATTCTTAGGCGAAAACGGCGCGCGATTTCGTTCAAAAGCGTGCATAGGTCACGCCGCTCTCGCTGGTTCCGTGGGTCACTGCGACTTGCTGAATTAGGCTCGCGTCCTTGCAATTCAACCTTCAGCGGTGGACGG
The DNA here is from genome assembly GCA_946478645.1 of uncultured Variovorax sp. Next base: position 3,738 of record CAMLCW010000072.1, on the reverse strand, counting down.
TGCGGGTATGTCCTCGGCCGCTGCGGTCTCGCGCTTCCCAAAAGGTAATTCCCATGAAAAAGTACTTCGCGACCGCGCTGTTGCTGATGACGTTCGCTTCGAGTTCGCTTGCCGCGGACCACCTCGACATCGCCACCAGCGGGCCGGTCATCCGCAAGGAGCTTCCGTCCGGCTCGGGCATGACCTGGCACGCGGGAAAGTATTTCGTCGTCGGCGACGATTCGCCCTATCTGTTCACGCTCGACCGCCAGTTCGCGATCGTCCACAAGACCCTGCTGCAGGACTATCCGCGGAAGCCCGACGGCCGCATTGCCAAAAAGATCAAGCCCGACCACGAAGCCATGGCCACGGTGGCGTGGAACGGCGTGGTGTGGAACCTGATCCTGGGTTCCGGCAGCAAGCCCGGCACACGCGAAGTCGGCCGGCTGGTTGCCGCGAGCGGCGAGCCGGTCTCGCATGTGCGGGACATGGCCGGGCTGTATCGGCGTTTCGCCACGCTCGCGGGGTTCAAGCCCGGGCAGGCGGTCAATCTCGAGGCCGTGGCGGTGGCGCAGGACGCGGTCTATTTCTTCAACCGCGGCAATGCCGGGCAGAACGTGCTGTTCAGGGTGGCGCTCGCCGACCTCATGGCCTACATGACCGGCAAGGCTTCGGAGATCACCGACATCCGCCGGCACGACGTCAAGCTCGCGCAGCTCGATGGCCGGGAGGCCGGGCTGTCGGGCGCCGACTACTGGCCCGAGCGGGACAGCCTGGTCTACAGCGCCTCGGTGGAAGGCACCGACAACGCCTACGACGACGGCGCGGTGCTCGGCAGCTTTCTGGGATTGATCCCGCTGGCCGACTTGAAGGAAGGCACGCCGCTCGACCTGAGCCAGAGCGCCCGGCGCGTGTCCAAAGGCGGCGTGCCGCTCAAGACCAAGGTCGAATCCATCGTGCTCACACAGTCGGGGCTGCGCCAGGCCAGCGCCGCGCTGGTCAGCGACAACGACGACGGCACGAGCGAATTCTTCGACGTCGTGCTGACCGTCAAGGCTGCGCCAGGCCGCTGAGCGCCGCCTACCGCTGCCCGCTTGGCAGCAGCAGGTGCCGGGCGCCGATGTGCGCTTCCATCTCGTGCATGTGCGCCTCGGCGTCGACCATGTGCTCGGTCATGAGGCGGTGCACCGTGGCGGCGTCTTCGCGGCGGTAGGCGTCGAGCAGCTGCGTGTGGTAGTCGACGTTGGCCTCGCCGAAGTGGTGGTGGTCGAGCGCCTTCTTGTAGACCACCAGGTCGCGCAGCAGGTCGTTCAGGAAGCGGCACATGAATGAGAGCACCGGATTGGGGCAGCTCTCGGCCAGCAGGGTGTGGAACGCCAGCTCGGCCTCGCGCTGGGTGCGCAGTTCGTCCTCGTTGCCGGGCTCGATGGTGCACAGGCGCACGTTGTCCTCGAGCCGCGCGAACTGCTCGGGCGTGAGCCGGCCCACCACGCTCACCGCGAGCTCCGGTTCGAGGACCTTGCGCAGCTGGTAGATGTGGTGCCCGTCGAGGTGGTGGAAGTGCAGGAAGTTGCGCAGCGGCTCCGACGCATGCTCCACCGACACCTGCTGCAGGTAGGCGCCGCCGCCAGGGCCCGTGCGGATCGAGACCAGCCCGCGCACCTCCAGCGCCTTCAGCGCCTCGCGCACTGTGCTCTTCGAATAGCCGAACAGCTCGATCAACTCTTTCTCGTTCGGCAGCCGGTCGCCGGGCTGCTTGCGCTCGGCCACGATCCAGCGCTTGACGTCTTCGACGATGACGTCCGAAAGCTTTTGCCGCCGGGGGCGGTTCTGTCCAAAGCTTCTGGCGTCCTGCGGTTTCATGCGTGAAGGAAAAAGGGGCGTTCGACAGGCGCGAAAGCGCGCTCGGACAGGGTTCGGGGCGGGGTGCGCCCGGATTGTGGCATGGGCATTGCTAACGGGTTTTTACCAGCATATTAATCCTATTTATCCGCTTAAATTTCTGCGATTCGACGCAGCACTCACTTCACCCTCGACCGGAGAACTCCATGCAACGCAGACACCTTCTTCAGCTCGCCGCGCTCTCGGCCGCACCCGCTTCCCTGCTCGCCGGCCGTGCCGCCTGGGCCCAGTCGTCCGAGGCGATCCGCTTCGGTTGTCCGGTGCCGATGTCGGGCGCCTTCGCAGCCAACGGCAAGTACGCCGACCTGGGCATGAAGCTCGCGATCGAGCAGTACGGCAGCGTGCTCAAGCGCCCGCTCGCCTATACCGTGCTCGACACCGAGGGCAAGCCCGCCACTGCCGTGCGCAAGGTGCAGGAAGCGCTGCAGCAGCAGGGCACCAAGTTCTTTGCGGGCGGCATCCTGTCGTCGGAGGCGCTGGCCATGGGCAAGGAGGCCGAGAAGGCCGGCGGCGTGTTCATCACCACCGCGGGTGCCGACGAGATCACCGGCAAGGACTGCAATCCGGCCACTTTCCGCTGGTCGGTGCCCACCTTCGGTGCGGTCGAGCAGACGGTGCGCCCGCTGATCGCGAGCATGCCCAAGGCGAAGCGCTGGTACACCATCACGCCGCAGTACGTGTTCGGCGAAGGCCTGTTGAGCGCCGCGAAGAACATCTTCCAGGAGAAGGGCATCGAGCACGTGGGCAACAGCTACCACTCGCTCAACGAGAAGGAGTTCAGCGGCTATCTCACCAACGCGCTGGCCGCCAAGCCCGACGTGCTGCTGCTGCTGAACTTCGGCGCGCAGTCGTCGGCGGCGCTGCGCCAGGCGGTGAGCTTCGGCATGCACAAGAACATGACGATCCTGATGGCCTGGGCCTCGGGGCTGGAGCAGTTCGACGAGCTCGGCGCCGACCTCTGCGACGGCGTGTACTTCGGCGCCCAGTACTGGCACACCGCCGACACCCCGCTCAACAAGGACCTGGTCAAGCGCACCGCCGACAAGCTCAAGATCGTGCCCAACTACAGCCTGGCCGGCTCGTACGTGTGCACCAAGATCCTGATCGACGGCATCGTCAAGGCCGGCAGCGTCGACCAGAAGGCCGTGATCGCGGCGCTCGAGGGCCTGAAGTACGACGGCCTCACGGGCAGCGAAGAGATCCGCAAGGCCGACCACCAGGTCATCAAGGACTACTACCTGCTCAAGGGCAAGGCCAAGTCGAAGATGAAGGATGCGGCCGACTACGTGGACGTCGTCAGTTCGGGCAAGTCGTTCCTGCCCGTGGACAAGACCGGCTGCAAGCTGGGCTGAGCACGCAAGGACACCGACGCGCCCATGTCCGTCTACCTGCTCCAGACCATCAACGGCATCGGCATCGGGATGCTGTATTTTCTGCTGGCCGTCGGCTTGTCGATCGTGTTCGGCCTGCTGCGCTTCGTCAACTTCGCGCACGGCGCGTTCTACCTGCTGGGCGCCTACCTCTGCTTCCAGGCGATGCAGTGGGGGCTCGACTTCTGGCTCGCGCTGGTGGTGGTGCCGCTGGCCGTGGGCGCGCTCGGCTGGCTGGCCGAGAAGCTGCTGCTGCGCCGCGTGTATGCCAAGGCGCACGAGTTCCACATCCTCGTGACCGTGGGGCTCGCGCTCGCGGTGCAGGAGATCGTCATCGTTTTCTGGGGGCCGCTGGGCAACAGCGTGCCCACGCCCGACCTGCTGCAGGGCGTGGTGATGTGGGGCAGCTTCATCTATCCGAAGTACCGGCTGTTCGTGATCGGCTTCACCGCCGTGCTCGCGCTGCTGCTGTGGTGGGTGCTCGAAG
>CAMLCW010000071.1 GCA_946478645.1 uncultured Variovorax sp. | reverse complement strand
AGTGCGTGTCGTGCACCTGGATGTCGATCGGCGAGATCGACAGGATCACGCCGCTCAGGCCGCCGATCGAGAACACGAAGATGAAGCCGAGCGCGAAGAGCATCGGTGTCTCGAGCGTGAGCGACGACTGCCACATGGTCGCGATCCAGTTGAACACCTTCACCGCCGTGGGCACCGCGACCAGCATCGTCGTGTACATGAAGAACAGCTGGCCCGTGACCGGCATGCCGGTGGTGAACATGTGGTGCGCCCAGACGATGAACGAAAGAATGGCGATCGAGGCCGTGGCATAGACCATCGACGCATAGCCGAACAGCCGCTTGCGCGAGAAGGCCGGCACCACCTGGCTGATGATGCCGAAGGCCGGCAGGATCATGATGTAGACCTCGGGGTGGCCGAAGAACCAGAAGATGTGCTGGAACAGCACCGGGTCGCCGCCGCCCGCCGGGTTGAAGAAGGCGGTGCCGAAGTGGCGGTCGGTCAGCAGCATCGTCACCGCGCCCGCGAGCACCGGCATCACCGCGATCAGCAGGTAGGCGGTGATGAGCCAGGTCCAGCAGAACATTGGCATCTTCATCAAGGTCATGCCGGGCGCGCGCATGTTCAGAACGGTCACGATGATGTTGATCGCACCCATGATCGAACTCGCGCCCATGATGTGCACCGCAAAGATGCCGAGGTCCATCGCCGAGCCCATCTGCAGGCTCAGCGGTGGATAGAGCGTCCAGCCCGACGCGGCGGCGCCGCCGCTCATGAAGAACGGCGCGATCAGCATCACGCCGGCCGGCGGCAGCAGCCAGAAGCTGAAGTTGTTCATGCGCGCGAACGCCATGTCCGACGCGCCGATCTGCAGCGGGATCATCCAGTTCGCGAAGCCCACGAAGGCCGGCATGATCGCGCCGAACACCATCACCAGGCCGTGGATCGTGACGAACTGGTTGTAGACCTCGGGGTTCAGCAGCTGCAGCCCGGGCTGGAACAGCTCGGCGCGGATGCCCAGCGCCAGCACGCCGCCCACCATCAGCATCGTCAGGCTGAACAGCAGGTAGAGCGTGCCGATGTCCTTGTGGTTGGTGGCCAGCACCCAGCGGCGCCAGCCGTGGGGAATGGCATGGTGCTCGTCGTGGACGTGGGCAGGGTCGGCCGGATGGGCGGGGCTATGGATGGCGGACATGAAAAAGCTCCTTGCGATGGGCCAGGGTGCGGTTGAACTCGGCGGCGAAGCGGCGCCGTTCGGCGGCCGTGAGATACACCGCGACCGGCACGCGGGTGCTGCCGCTGCGCAGTGCCGGCGAGCCCGGACCGGCGGCGCCCTCGAGCCGCGTCCATGACGGATCGAGCCGGAAGGTGCGCGCGCGCAGCCCGCGCGTCGCATGCACCTCGAGCGTCTGCGCGGTGAGCACGATGCGCTCGCCGTCCACCGCATGCACCGCATGCGCGAGCGCGGCGGCCGCCAGCGCGAGGCTCTGGCAGAGGCAGAAGGCCAGCACCAGCGGATAGCCTGCGGCCCAGAAGCCGAGGCCGATGAGGCAGCTCAGCGCGCTCGCTGCCGCCACGTGCAGCATGAAGCCGCCGGGTGACATCGCACAGTTGCGCGTGAGGTTCCAGCTTGCGAGCGGCTGCAGTGGATCAGCCTGCGCGTCGGGAGAGATGCAGGCGGCTTCGGCGGGCATGGCGGTGTTCATGGCGGCAGCGGATCGGTGCGAGCGCAGCGGCAATCCGCATGCCTGCAAGCGCGCTGCGTGCCGCCGCTGAGCGGTCTACCTGGGCCCGCCCAAGACCGCTCAGCGCTTGCGCTGCTTCAGGAAGCCGGCCGCGTTCTCACCTTGGCCGGGGACCGCCTCGACATCGGCGGCGTCAGCGCCCGATGCATCCCCGGGCGTGTCGAGCTCGAGGTCGTTCGCGCGCACTTCGGCCTCGAGCGGTGGCGCACGTCGGGTGCCGGGCGCGATTGGATCCGGGGAGGGCCCCGGTGCCTGTTTGCGGTTCATGTGCGCTGCTCCTAGGGGCTCTTCTTCTCGCGCGGCTGGTTGCTGTCCGACAGCTGTTCCGAGGGCGGACCGAGCCTGCCGCTGTCGGCGCCGTCGCTCGCCGCGGTCCCGCCGCGGCGGGCGTTGTTGCCCCTGCCGGCGTAGATCTCGTCGTCGTCAAAATCGACCTGGGGCTCCGCACCGGCGTCGCCGCGCTCGACGCGGCCGCGCGACGGCGGATTGGGGCCGTGGGGTCCGATGGCGTCCGGGCGGCCGGTCTCGTCGCCCGGATCGTTCTGTGCTCGCTTGGGCATGCCTGCTCCTTTCATCGTTCGCCCATGCTCCCGCGCCGACCGGCGCTGCCTGTGAGGCAAACGGGACGGCTGCTGTAGGAGCTGTCCGCACGCGGCGGCATCGCGAGCATCTTTGACGGCAATGCTTGCCTCAGGGCGTCTCCTGCCCCTCGGCCTGCAGCCGCCAGAGCTCGGCATAGACGCCGCCGAGCCGGATGAGTTCATCGGGCGCGCCGTCCTCGACGATGCGTCCGTCGACCAGCACGATGATGCGGTCGAACTGCGCCACGGTCGACAGCCGGTGCGCCACGGCGATCACCGTACGGCCCTCCATCAGCCGGCCGAGCGCAGCCTGGATCTCGGCCTCCGAGCGGCTGTCGAGCGCCGAGGTGGCCTCGTCGAGCAGCAGCACCGGCGCGTTCTTCAGCATCGCGCGCGCAATGCTGATGCGCTGGCGCTGCCCGCCCGACAGCCGGGCGCCGCGCTCGCCCACGACCGTGTCGTAGCCGTGCGGCAGCGTCCGGATGAAGTCGTCGCACAGCGCATGGCGCGCCGCGGCCACCACCTCGGCATTGGTCGCATCGGGGTTGCCGTAGCGCAGGTTCTCCATCACGCTGCGGTGGAACAGCGCCACCTCCTGCGGCACCACGCCGATCGCGTCGCGCAGGCTGTCCTGGCGCACCTGCGCGATGTCCACGCCGTCGACCGTGATGCGGCCGTAGACCGGGTCCATGATGCGGCCGATGAGCCGGATGAAGGTCGACTTGCCGGCGCCCGACGGGCCCACGACACCGAGCTTCTGCCCGGCCGGGATGGCGAGGTCGAGGTGCTCGAACACCGGACGCTCGCCGTCGTAGGCAAAGCCGACGTCGTGGAAGACGATGCCGCCGGCGCGGCAGCGCAGCGGCGGCGCATGCGGCCGGTCGGCCACGTCGTGCGGCACCGCCACCACGCGCAGCATCTCCGCGATCACTCCAAAGTGCTGCGACGCATCGACCAGCGACAACGCGAGTTCGCGCGAGCCGTGCAGGATGCGGAAGGTCAGCGCGCTGATCAGCACCACGTCGCCCGCCATGTTCGCGCCCGCGCGCCAGGCCTCCACGGCCCAGATCAGCATCGCGCCCGCCATCAGCCACATGCACAGGTCGTGGAAGGCGCGCGCCTTCTCGAGGAACAGCCAGCTCCGGCGCTGGGCCCGCGCCTCGAGCCCGAAGGCGTCGTGCAGGCGCTGGTACTCGCGCTCGCGCGCCGAGAAGGCCATCACCGTGAAGATGTTCGCCACCACGTCGACCAGCTCGCCACCCACCTGCGAGGCCTTCTCGGCAAAGTCCTGCTGCAATGGCCGCACCCGGCGCCCGAAGAAGTACATGAAGCCCGCCACCACGGCGACGAAGCCGATCAGCGTGAGCGCCATGCGGATGTCGATGGTGCACAGCACCACCACCGCACCCGCGAAGTCGACGCAGGGCGGCAGGATCTTCCAGATCAGCGTGCCGAAGATGGCGCCCGTGGCGCCCGCCGTCGCGGTGATGCGGTTGCCCAGCGAGCCGGCCAGGTGGCGCGAGAAGTAGTCGAGCGAATGGCCCGACAGATGGCGGAACAGTTCGAGCCGCACGTCGACGCCGGTGCGCACCACGGTCAGGCAGCCGAGCCAGCCGCTCAGGCGCCAGAGCGCGCTCTCGGCGCCGATCAGCACGATGAACAGCGCCAGCCACTGCCAGATCGCGCGCGAGCTGCGGTCGTCGCCGGCCATCGTGTCCACGATCAGCTTCATGCCGTACTGCACGCCGACCGAGCAGGCCGCGGCGGCAACGATGAGGCCCAGCAGCGCGCCGAACGCCACCGGCCTGCGGCGGATGTAGTGCCACAGGAACGGGATCGGCCGGTCCGGCAGCGGGGAGCCGCCCTGGGCGGCCGCGGCGCTCAGGCTGCCGCCGCCACCGCGGGCGGCGCCGGGTTGGCGTTGAGGCCGAGCGCGGCCTCGGCCGCCTTGCGTCCGGCCACGAAGGCGTGGTCGGAGTTGTAGTACTCCCACTCGCTGTAGCGGCCCGCGAGCAGGATGTCGGCCTTGGCCAGCCAGTTGCGGATCGCCTGCACATGGCCCGCACGCGCATGGTCGTACACCACGTAGGCGCACGGCATGTCGACCTCGTTGGCCACCAGCAGCCGGTCGTCGGCGCGCAGCAGGCCCACGCGCACGCAGTCCTCGAAGCAGCGGCGCACCAGCGCGTCGCCCTGCGCCGGCAACGGCTTCGACGGCGAGTAGGTGATCTCGCAAGTCAGCCCGAAGCCGCCCGGCGGATTGCAGTGCGGGCTGGCGTTGCCCTGCACGAAGATGCGATGGAACACCGTGTCCTCGGGGTAGTAGATCCAGTGCTTGTCGGTGATGGCCTCGCGCGCCACGCCGAGGTTCACGCAGCGCACCGACACATGGCGCAGCTGGCGCGCCGCCTCGCGCACGAAGGCCGGCGCCTCGGCGCCGATCGCCTCCACCAGCTTCGGCAGCGGCATGGTGCTGATCAGCGTGTTGAAGGCCACGGTGCGGCCGTTGGCGAAGGTCACGGTCTTGCGCGAGGGCGAGACGGCGGTCACCTGCGTGTCGAGCGCGAGCTCGCCCTCGAGCAGCGGCAGGAAGCCGTTCATCAGTGCCTGGAAGCCGCCGCGCAGCGGATAGCCGAAGCGCGCATTGGGGCCGACGGGCTTCTGCACCGGCTGCAGCGCACCCTCGATCATTTCCTCCAGGTCGGGCAGCGGCACGCGGCCGCCGAGCCACGACGTCTCCATCTCGCTCAGCGGCACGGCCCAGAGCTTGCGGTTGTACGGAACGGCGAAATGCTTGGCGACGCCCGCGCCCCACACCTGGTAGATGAATTCTTCGAAGTTGCGCGGCGGCGCGGCGGGGGCCGGCGCGTGCGCGGCCGATGGCGCAGCGGCCTCGGCCGCGGGCGCAGCACCCGCGGCGCGCGACGGGCCGGTGGGCGACACCTTGAGGTCGGGCTTGCCGAGGCTGCCGAAGCGCGCCTCGATGGCGCCGATCAGGCATTCCTTGAGCACCGGCGGCGGCAGCCCGTGCAGTGCCGACTGGAACGGATAGCGCGTGTACACCGCGTTGCTGTAGATCCAGGCCTCGCGGTCCTGCCAGTGCACGTTGTCGCCGAGCAGGCGCTCGTACAGCTTCAGCACGTACGCGTCCTTCGAGAACATGATGTGCCCCGCGCAGTCGAAGGTGAAGCCCTGGTCCTCGACCGAGCGGCACCAGCCGCCGACCGTCGGGTTCTGCTCGACCAGCAGGCTGTCGCGGCCCGCATGCAGCGCGGCGGCCAGCCCCGTGGGACCGGCGCCGAGGATCACCGTCGGATACGCGTCGCCGCGTTCGTTGGCGGCCGGCGCGAGCGCAAGGGCGGCGGCAGCACCGGAGCGCGGGCGCTCGTTGCGCTTGCGCGCGTGCGCGCTGGCGATGAGCGACGCCATCGCGTCGGCCGTGCGGTCCCACGACGTGCCCTGCAGGATCGCGGCATGTGCCTCGGCCTGCCGCGCGCGTGCGGTTTCGTCGCGCCCGAGCACCGCCTCGCAGGCCGCCACGAACGCGGCGCCGCCCTCGGCGATGGCGACCACGCCCGCGTAGGGCCCGACCACGTCGCGGATCGGCGTGCTGACCACGGGGCGGCCCGCGGCCATGTATTCGAGCGTCTTGGTGGGGCTGATGTAGCGCGTGGCCTCGTTCAGCGCAAAGGGCATCAGGCAGACGTCCCAGCCGCCGATCAGCGACGGCAGCTCCTTGTAGGCGCGCTGGCCGAGCCAGTGGATGTTCGCCCGCTGCGGCAGCGTGGCCGGGTCGATCTTCAGCACCGGCCCGACCATCACCACCTGCCAGTCGGCATGCGCATCGGCCAGCGCGGCCACGATGTCGAGGTCGATGCGTTCGTCGATCACGCCGCAGTAGCCGAGTCGCGGCTGGCCGATGCCGGCCTGCGCCGGGTGCGCCGAGTCCGCGCGGAAGCCGCCGGGCGGCGGCGCGAAGTGCGCCGCGTCGACGCTGCTCGGAAAGCAGTGCACGTGCGGATGGCGCTCGCGCTTCGATTCGTAGAGGCTCTGGCCGCCGGTGAAGACCAGGTCCGCGGCCTGCAGCAATGCGCTTTCGCGCTCCAGCATCTGCGGCGGTGCATGGCGGAAAGCCGAGAGCTCGTCCATGCAGTCGTAGACCACGCCCGCGGGCGACAGCTGCGACGCCAGCGGCAGCGCCATCGGCGTGTAGAACCACAGCCAGTAGTCGTCGATGCCCGAGGCCTCCAGGTAGCCGGCGAGGAGCGCCTGCAGCTGCGCAGCGTGCTCGTCGTGGAAGCCCGGCGCACTGCCGGTGAGGTGCGGCCGCAGCACCACCACGCCGTCGCAGGGCGACAGCGTCTCGAGCACCGGCCGCGCGGCACCGGGCATCGGCTCCTCCACGAACAGCACCGGGTGGCGTTGCGCGAGCCGCGACAGCAACTGCTGCGGGCGCTGGTAGACGAAGTTCCAGCGCAGATGCGAGAAGACGATCAGGGTGGTCATGGGCTTTCCTGCAGGAGGGAGTGGGGAAGAAGAGAAAGAAGTGCGAAGGGCCGCATCGGGATCGGCATCGGGCGGCAGCGCCTGCCAGTGCATGAGCCGGCGCGCGGCCGGGGCGTGGAGCGTTCGCGCGCCGGTGCGCTCGTCCACGTCCCAGAGGCCGCTGCGGTGCCAGCGGCCGGTGTGCTCCCAGTCGGGGCGATCGATCAGCGGATACAGGCAGATGCCCTCGAGCGGCACGCCGGCCGTCCTGCAGCGGCGGGCCATGGCGGCCACTTCGTCGATCCATTGCGCGCGGCCGTCGCCGACGTGGCCGGTCTCGGCGATGAACACCGGGCGACCGTAGCGCGCGCACACCTCGGCCACCATCGCCGCCGGGTCGCGCCGGCGCGCGTCGCGCAGGTGCCAGTGGAGCCGCTCGTCGCCCGGGTGCTCCCACTGGTTGGCGTGGTAGTAGTTGAGCCCGAGCACGTCCAGGTAGCGCGGCGCGCCGCCGAGGCCCGGCTCGAGGCGGCCGCAGAGCATGTCCCAGGCCTGGTACTGCGCCTCGCACAGCGCGGCGGCCTCGGCCGACGACTCGGGCGTGTCGTTGGCCGGCACGACGTGGATGATCGGGTCGGTGTGGACGATGCGCGCGCCGGGGCAGGCATCCCAGATCGCATCGCAGGCCTGCAGCGCGGCGCGCACGAGCCTGCATTTGAGCGCGTAGCCGCGCTCGGGCGACGTGGGCGTGAACGGATGGATGAGCGACGTATGGCTGGCCGCCCAGCTCAGGAAAGAGATCTCGTTGACCGGCTGGAAGAAGGGCGCCTCGCCGCTGTCGCCCGCAACCTCGGCGAGCGTGCGCGCGACCTTGCCGCAGAAGTCGGCCAGCTGCGCCGGGAACGCCGCCGAGAACATGTCCACGCCCGGGGGCACGCCGTAGTGGTGCAGCGTCCAGATCACCTGCAGGCCGAACTTGCGTGCCGCCCGCGCCGTGCGCGCGAGGCGCGCCACGGCCGCAGCTGGGCCTTCCGCGGCGGCCGCGCGCCAGCCCACGCTCTCGCGGACGGTGCGGATGCCGAACTGCGCGAGCAGTGCGTAGTCTTCCTCGAGGCGCTCCCAGTGGCCGTTGCAGCGGTTCATCGCGACCGGCGCGCCGCGGCTGTTCACATGGTCGGCGCCTTCGTACCCGCCCATCCAGAACGACCGGAACAGCGGCTTCGCGGGCGAAGCGGCGGTGCGGGCTGCGCCCGGGCGCGTTGCGGCTGAGTTCAAGACGGCCTTCCAGGATGGGGCGCACATGCGGCGCCGGCCTGGAGGTATCGGCAACGGCGGTGCCTGCCGGGGCTCAGGCGAGGGCGCGCGTGACGGTGGGCGCGCTCAGCAGCATTTGCGGCAATTTGTGCCGCGGTCGGCGATGGTCTACCTGCGCGGCCGCGCCACGCGCAGCAGCGCGGCCAGCCCGGTCAGCGCCAGGCCGGCCAGCACCGCCAGGTGCGGCAGCACGTCGTGCAGCGGTGCGCCCATCTGGTTGAGCCGCAGCGAGGCCTGGATGCCGGCCGTGCTCGGGAACAGCCAGCGCAGCAGCTGCAGCGGACCGGGCAGCGCTTCGACCGGCCAGGAGAAGCCCGACAGGAACGCCATCGGCAGCGCAGTGAACAGCAGCACCTGCAGCGCGCGCTCGCGGTCGCGCAGCCAGCAGCCCAGCAGCAGGCCGAGCGTACAGATCGCGGGCACGTAGAACGCCAGCAGCACCAGCGCACCGAGCGGGCTGCCGCCGCGCGGATAGTCCTGCAGCCAGAACACCCAGCCGAAATAGAACAGCCCGCTCAGCAGGCCGAAGCCCGTCAGCGCCGCGAGCCGGCCGAGCCAGGCGCTCGCGCTGGCGCGCAGCCGGCCGGCCTCGGCCCAGGTGCCCGCGAGCATCGCGCAGCCCATCAGCAGCGTCTGCTGCAGGATCAAAAGCGCCACCGCGGGCACCACGTAGCTGCCGTAGCCCTCGGTCGGATTGAACAGCGCCACCAGCTCGGTGTTGAGCGGGCTGCGGCTCGCCGCCGCCTGTCGCGCGCCCTGGCCACCGGCTTGCAGCCTGCGGATCTCGACGCCGGCCGAGACGGTGCCGACCGCTTCCGAGAAGCCGTACAGCACGGCCTTGTTGAGCAGCGCATAGGCGCCGTTGCCTTCGATGGTGACCACCGCGCCGGCGCCGCGCAGCACGTCGCGCTTGAGGTCGGCCGGCAGCAGCGCATAGCCTTCGATCTCGCCGCGCCAGAGCGCCTGTTGCGCCGCGCGCAGGTCGCCCGTGCGCAGGCGCACGTCGAGCCGTGGATTGGCTTGCGCGAAACGCGTGATCTGGCGCGACAGCGCCGTGTGGTCCTGGTCGACCACCGCCACCGGCACGCGCGTGACCGCCTGACCGCCATAGGGCCACGGATAGAAGAAGCCGTAGATCACCGGCGCGAGCAGCATGATGAGCAGCACGCCCTTGTCGCGCAGCACGGCCAGTGCGGTGTCGCGCAAGGCGTCGCGCATCAGCGGCCTCCCCATGTGGCGGGCGCGCGCGCGGCACGCACCAGCGCAGCGGCCGACGCGGCCAGCAGCAGCGCGGTGGCGAGCACCATCCAGAGCGGCGCCGCCACCGAGTACATGAGCGGCGCGCCCATCTGGAGCTGCTCCATCTGCACCCGGATGTAGTGCGTGTACGGCAAGAGCAGCGCCCAGGCCTGCGCGAGCAGCGGCATCGCGACGAGCGGAAAGCCCACGCCGCCGAATGCGAACGCCGGCGCGGTGATGAAGCCGGTGGCCGACAGCGCCGTGCGCAGCGACCGCGTGATGCTGGAGGCGAACGCGCCGAGCGCGATCGACAACGCGAGGAACACCGCCAGCGCGAACAGCGTCCATGCGAGCGAGCCGGCCGGATGCCAGCCGCGGCCGCCGGTGATCCACAGCATGCCGCCGATGCCCACGGCCGCAAGGCTCGCGAACGGCAGCGCGAGCTTGCCCGCCAGCGCGGCCAGCGCTTCGTGCCAGCGCGGCGCAGCACCGAGCCATGTGCCAAGGCTGCGGTCGCGCAGCTCGCGGCCCACGGCCCAGGCGCCCGCGGTCATCGCCAGGATGTGCAGCAGCGCCGGAATCAGTGCGGCGCCGAGGAACTGCTCGTAGTCGAGCGAGGTGTTGAACAGCGCCACGGTGCTGGCGCGGATCGGCTCCATGCTGCGGCGCGCGCCGGCCATCGATTCGCCGCGCTTGTTGCGCACGGCCAGCTCCACGCCCGCCGACACGGTGGCCACTGCGGTGCGCACGTCGCGCTGGATCAGGCTCGAATGCGTGCCCAGTTGCGCGTTGTGCAGGAGCACCACGCGGCCGGCGCGCCCCTGCTTCACGTCGCGGCTGAGTTCGCGCGGCAGTTGCACCGCAGCGGCCACCGCGCCGCTGGTGAGCGCACGCGCCATGGCGGCCTCGTCGGCGTACTGCTGCGTGACGTGGAGGCCGGGCGTCGCCGCGAGAAAGCGCACCAGCTGGCGCGACAGCGCGGAGTGGTCCTGGTCGAGCACGCCGATCGGCAGCCGGTTCGGCAGCCCGGCCGAAAAGATCCACCAGATCAGCGCCACCGCAAGCAGCGGCACCCACGTGACCATGGCCAGGTCCCAGGGCCGCGTGCGCAGCAGCGCGAACTCGCGCCGGGCACTGGCTGCAGCGAACCCGCGCATGGTGTCGGCCGCTTACTCGACCAGCACGCTCATGCCCGGGCGCGCACCGGCGATCGGCTGCAGCGGCCGGGCGCGGACCTCGAAGGTGCGCACGTCGAAGCCCGCGCCGCCGCGCGTGGCGCGCCAGGTGGCGAAGTCGGGCAGGGCGGCGCTGTAGTGCACCTTGAAGCGGGCCTTGCGCGAAGCCTCGGGCAGCGCCGGCAGCACCGCGTCGAATTCGCTGCCGACGGCAAAGCGCGCGAGCCGGTCCTCGCGCACGTTGAGCACCACCCACTGGTCGTTGAGGTCGACCACCGTGACCACCGCCACGCCCTGCGGCGAGAGTTCGCCGACCCGCGCCAGCACCTTGGCCACCTCGCCCGCCACGGGGCTGCGCAGTTCGGTTTCGGCCTGCGCCGCCTCGGCCTCGGCGAGCACGCCGCTGACCTGGCGCACCTGCGCGTCGGCGGCGGCCTTGTCCTCGGGCCGGGCACCGATGCGCGCCATGTCGTACTGCGCCTTGGCGGCCAGCGCCGCGTCGCGCGATGCCTTCCAGTTGGCCTCGGCCTCGTCGCGCTTCTGCTCGGCGACCAGGCCTTCGCGCGCCAGCCCGTCGACGCGGCGGAACGAGGTCTGCGCGAGCTGCGCCGCGGTCTCCGCCCGCTGCCACTGCATGCGCGCCATCTCGACCTCCTGCGGCCGCGCGCCGTTCTGCGCCTTGCGCGCCACGGCCTCGGCGGCCTGCTGTGCCGCGGTGGCCTGTGCGATCTTGGCGGCGACCTCGGGGCTGTCCATGCGGATCAGCAGGGCGCCGGCCTCGATGCGGTCGCCTTCCTTCACCAGCACCTCGGCGATGCGGCCCGTCACCTTGCCGGCGATGTCGGTCTCGCGCGCTTCCATCTGGCCCTGGAACACCTCGGGCGGCGGCTGCGCCGCGCGCCAGAAGCCCCAGGCCAGCAGCGCGAGCAGGCCCAGCGCCAGCCCGATGGCGATCAGTCGGCGGGTCTTGGCACTTGTTGTCATTGGTCGGTCACCCTCAGATCGGCGCGTGCGATGTAGTCGGAAAATTTGTCGGACAGGCCCGCGCTCTCGAGCAGCTGCGCGAGCGCCTGCACGTAGTCGTTCGCGGCCTGCGCGCGTTCGGTCTGCACCTTCGCCAGGTTGGTCTCGGCATCGATCAGGTCGAGCGTGGTGCTCGTGCCCTCGCGCAGCCCGGCCACGCGCAGCCGGCGCACTTCCGTCGCCAGATCGATCGACGCCTGCATGCCCAGGTACTGCCGGCGCGCATTCTCCAGCGCGCGCCAGTTGCGCTCGACCAGCAGCGCGATGTCGCTGCGGGCCTGCGCGCCGGTGCGCTCGGCCTGCTCGACCTGCTTTTGCGAAGCGGCCGCGAGCGCGTCGCGGTCGACCGCGTCGTAGAGCGTCCAGCGCACGCCCAGCCCGGCCACCCAGTCGGCATTGCCGCTCTTGAGCTCGCGCGTGCCGAAGGCGATGACCTGCGGCCGGCGCAGCGCCGCTTCGCCTTCGTGCAACTGCTCGGCCTGCATCTTCTTGGCCGCCACCTTGCCGAGGCCCGGATGGCGCACCAGCGCCGCGTCGATGAAATACGACAGCGGCTCCACCGGCTGGCTCGACACGAAGAGCGGCGTCTGCGGCGCGACCGTGCCATCGGCGCGCACGGTGCGCGCGAGCGCCACGGCGGCCAGCGCGGCGTCGTCCTCGGCCTTGCGCGCGTTGCGCCGGGCCTCTTCGTAGGCGGCGCTGGCCTGCAGCCTTTCGACGCGCGAGATCACGCCGGCCGCGAGCATCTTCTGCGCCGCCGCGTCGTGCTGCGCGATGGTGCGTTCGGCTTGCACGCGCAGCATGGCGGCCCGCTGCGCGAGCTGCGCGCCGAAGTAGCGCTGGACCAGCACGGTCTCGACCTCGTGGCTGGCCTGATCGGCGTCGGCCTCGGCCTCGCGCGTCTGGGCCGACACGAAGCCGCGCACCGCCTCGGTCGCGCCGCCCAGGTAGATCGGCCAGACGGCCGACACCGACGCGTTGGCACCGGTGTCGTGCCGGTTGAGCGTGTAGCTGTTGGGCAGCTGCGGAATCGGCACGCGTGCGACCAGGCCCTGCAGCGACGAAGGCAGCGCCTGGCCGATCTGGCCGATGCGCTGGTTGAGCGGATCGAGGTCGAGGTTCAGGTTGGCGTTGTAGGCGTAGGCCAGGCCCGAGACGCTCAGCACCGGACCGCCAAGGCCCTTGAGGCCTTCGCCCTGCAGTTGCTTCGACTCGACCGCGGCGCGCGCGGCCGCGAGCTTGTCGGAGCGATCGCGCATGCGTGCGCGCGCTGCATCGAAGCTCATCGAGAGTGTCTGCTCCCGGGACTGCGCATGCGCGCTGCCGGTGGGCGCCAGCGCCGCTGCGGGCAGCATGGCCGAGAAGAGAAGAAGAACGGCGCGCGGCGACATGGCCCCATCGTATCGCGGCGCCCAACGGCCTTGACCGGCCTGCCTCCCGTTCGGTACCGTGGCGGCTGCGCCCTCGATCGGGTTTTCGAGGCGCCCCGCCCATGCATGCCCCTGAAGCCACCGACATCCTGCAGGTCGCCATTCCCTGCGATGCGACTGCCTGCGCCGGTCGCCTCTACCTGCCGCGATCGGGCCGGGCGAACGGCCCGCTGCCGAGCGTCGTGCTCGCCAACGGCTTCTCAGGGACCATGGACTGGGTCGTTCCCGACTTCGCGGCGCGCTTCGCCGCGGCGGGGCTCGCCGCACTCGTCTTCGACTACCGCCATCTCGGCGCGAGCCCGGGCGAGCCGCGCCAGCTCATCGACATCGACCGGCAGCGCGCCGACCTGCGCGCGGCGATCGCGTTCGCGCGCGGGCATCCGGCGCTCGATCCGCGCTGCGTGGCCCTGTGGGGCACCTCGCTCGGCGGCAGCCACGTGGTGGAAGTCGCCGCCGCAGACGGGCACATCGCCGCGCTCGTGTGCAACATGCCGGCGCTCGATGCGGTGAAGGGTGCGAACCTCGCGGCCAAGGCCGCCCAGGCCGGCGTCGGCCGCGT
Organism: uncultured Variovorax sp.; assembly: GCA_946478645.1. The sequence continues at coordinate 3,004 of CAMLCW010000071.1, read as the reverse complement.
GCGCGCAGCCTGGGTCACGCTGCGCCTCGTTGCCGCGGCGCTGCACGATGGGCTGCGCGGCTCGCTCGGTCGCGCGCCGCGCTATCTCGCGGTGCACGGGGCGCCAGGACGTGCGTTCTTCACCGATCCCGCTTTGGCAGACCGCTTCCGCGCCGTGGCGGCCGGCTCGCCGACCTGGCAGAACCGGGTGGCGGCGCGCTTCCTGCTGAAGCCGCCGCGCTACCGCGCCGGAACGCTCGAGCGCATCCGCGCGCCGATCCTGTTCACGCTGGCGTCCGGCGACGTGGAGGTGTCGGCCGACTTCATCCGCTCGCTCGCGCGACGCACGCCGCAGGCCCTCGTGCGCGAATACCCCGCCGGGCACTTCGACATGTACCACGGCGGGGTGTTCGAACAAGTGGTGGCGGACCAGGTGGCATTCCTGCGCGAAGCGCTGCTGTAGATGGCACGCGAGGCGGGTCTGGCGGTGCGCGACCGGTTTGGCGCCAGAATGCGGGCATGACCCGACCGAACGATCCGCAGGAGACCGCCGAATACATCCCCTTCGAGGAGTTCCGCCAGGGACTTCCGCAGGGGCGCTTCCGGGTCATCGTCAATCCCAAGCTGGCGGCGCCTTTCGTGTCGCACCGCACGCATGCCACGGTGCTCGCGATGGCGCTCGTCGGACCCGGCATCGCCGCGGCACTCGCGGGCCATCCGTGGCTCGGCGGCGTGCTGGTGGGGGCCGGCATCCTGCTGCGCTGGTCGGTCCGCACCCAGGCGCCGCGCATCCTGCTGCACCTGGCCACGCGCGTGCCCGCGGTCTACGAGCAGGCCGCGGAGCATGGGGTGATGGAAGTGCGCCGCGCCTGAGGCGCGGGCCGGCGGCTGCCGCTCAGTCCACCCGGATGTTCCGCGCCTTCACCACCCGGCTGTAGATCTCCGCATCGCGGCGCACCATCGCCGCCATCTCCGTGCGCGCCACGCCGAGCGGCTCGCTGTTGAGCTCGCGGATGCGGCGGGCCAGGTCGGGGTCCTTGCTCGCCTCCACGAACACCGCATTGAAGCGCTCGAGCACCGCCTGTGGCGTAGCCGCGGGCGCCCAGATGCCGTGCCACGACATCATCGAGAAGCCGGGCATCGCCTCGGAGAGCGTGGGCACGTCGGGCAGCGCCGGGTGGCGCTCCGGTCCCGAATACGCGAGCGCCTTCACGCGGCCGCTGCTGATCAGCGGGTAGCCGGTGGCGATCGGCTCCATCAGCGTGTCGACCTGCCCGCCGACGAGGTCGGCGATGGGGCTCGCGCGGTACGGCACGTGGAGCATGTCGATGCCGACCTCGTCCTTGAGCGATTCCACGATCAGCTGCGACGGGCTGCCCGCGCCGTAGGAGGCATGCGAATAGGTGCCGGGCTTGTCCTTCGCCGCGGCCACCAGTTCCTTGAGGGTCTTGGCCGGGAACTTGGGGGTGGCGATCAGCACGAGGCCCTGGCGCATGGTGGTGGCGACCGGGACCAGGTCCTTCTCGGGGTCGAACGGCAGCTTGCTGTAGATGTAGGGATTGATCGTGAACGCGGTCGAGAGGTTGTACAGGAAGGTGTAGCCGTCCGCGGGGGCCTTCGCAACGGTGTCGGAGGCGAGGTTGCCGGCGGTGCCGGGGCGGTTGTCGATCATCACGGGCACGCCGAGCTTGCGGCCCGCGTACTCGCCGTACAAGCGCGCGAAGATGTCGGGCGGCGTGCCGGGCGCGAAGCCCACCACGATGCGGATCGGCTTGCTGGGCCATCCGCCGGCCGGGGCCTGGGCCGATGCCGGCACCGCGGCGATGAGGCTCGCGAGGCCGAGTGCCAAGCCCAGCGCCCTTCGGGTGCGGCTTGGTGATTTCGTCGTTGTCGTCGTCGTCTTCGAACGCATGCTTGTCTCCTGTGGTTTTTTGAATCTCGATGCCGTGCGCGTCAGTCGACCTGCGCGCCGGCGCGCCGCACGGCCTCGCCCCACTTCGCGATCTCGGCCGCGGCGAAGGCTTTCATCTCGGCAGTGCCCATGGCGGCGGGCTCGATGCCCTGGGCCGCGAGCCGGCGCTGCACCTCGTTCTGGGCCAGCACCGCCTGTGCCGCGGTGTGCAGCCGTTCGCGCTGCGCGGCGGGCATGGACGACGGCGCATACAACATGAACCACGCGACCAGGTCGAAGTCGGCGATGCCCTGCTCGGCGAGCGTGGGCACCTCGGGCGCGGCCGTGCTGCGCTTCGCGCTCGATGCGCCGAGCGCGCGCAATGTGCCCGCGCGCACCTGCGGCAGCACGGCAGCCGGGTGATAGAACATGAACTGCACGTTGCCCGCGATCACCTCGTTGAGCGCCTGGTTGCCGTCGCGGTAGGGCACGTGCACGAAGTCCTTGCCGAGCCGCAGCTTGAGCAGCTCGCCCGCGAGGTGGCCCGAGGTCCCGTTGCCCGCCGAGGCGAAGCTCACCGACTGGCCGCTCGCCTGGCGCAGGTCCGCCACGCTCTTCCACGGCGCGGCCGCCGCGACCACCAGCAACGTCGGTGTGGCGCCGACGAAGCCGAGCGGTACGAAGTCGCGCTGCGGGTCGTAGCCGAGCCGCTTGTAGAGCGACGCGTTGATCGCATGCGTGCCGACGGTGCCAAGCAGCAGCGTGTGGCCGTCGGCACCCGAGCGCAGCGCCAGTTCGCTGCCGATGGCGCCGCCGGCGCCGGGCCGGTTGTCGACCACCACGGCCTGCGCGAGCTGGCGCCCGAGCGCATCGGCCAGCACGCGGCCCACGATGTCGGTCGAGGTGCCGGCCGCGAAAGGGACGATCAGCTTGAGCGGCCGCGCATCGCCGCTGTGCTGGGCCCAGGCCGCGCCGTGCAGCAGCGGCAGTGCGGCGGCCAATGCCGCCGCCGTGGCCACGAGCGTGCGGCGCTTCATGCCGCGGCCTTTCCGAAGCCGGCGGGCAACGCGCCGTCGTATTGCAGCTCGCGCGTGGCCTGGTAGGAAAGCGCGAACCCGCTCGGCGTCTCGGCTT
>CAMLCW010000070.1 GCA_946478645.1 uncultured Variovorax sp. | reverse complement strand
ACCGGTCTCCGTCGAGCGGGTCGCGCGCACGCAGGTGGGCGCGGCGACCTGCACCGTGTAGTCGACCGTGCCGTCGTTGTCGATGTCCACACGGCTTTCGGTAGCCTGCGGCATCGCGAGCGAGGGCGAGCCGTTGGCGCCCGGCAGCAGCAGCGAACTCGCCACCTGCTCGATCGCGCGGTTGGCCGCCGCCACGGCCTCGTTGCGGTTTTGCATGTTGCCCACCGACTTGAGGTTGGTGTTGCTGAGCGTAAAGCCGGCCGTGACCGCCAGCGTGATCAGCACCAGCATGATCAGCCCGACGATGAGCGCCGCGCCGCGCTGGCCGGGGAGAGAGGAGGGCGGCGGTGGCTTCACGGCGTTTCCCTGCGGCCGGTGACGTTGACCAGGCGCACGGCCGTGGTGAAGGCGTGCCGCTTGTAGCGGTCGTTGAAGGGCCCGAGCGTGGCCGCGCCGAGGTTGTAGCTGCGCGTGTCGGAATGCCCGGGCGAGGCCTCGAGGCTGCGCGCCACCACGTAGAGCTTGAGCGACACCACGTTGATCAGCTGGTCCGCGGTGCAGGGCGCGGCCGTGCTGCAGTGGATGAAGTTGCCGTCGGGGCTGCCGTCGCCGCGGTTGGTGGGCGTGGAATGGTCGGCCGGGTCGGCCCAGTCGATGGCCGCGGCGTAGTCCACGGCCGCGCCGGTCTTGCCGAGCGTGTCCAGGCCCAGCTCCACCCGGAAGCCCTCGATGCCCTCGATCAGCGGCACCGGCGCCTGCTGCGCGAGGCCGGTGGGCGTCAGGTCGAAGCGCGAGCGCGCGAGCGTCGGGATGCCGTCGCCCACCGTCTCGGCGTGGTCGCGCACATAGTAGATGTCGGCCACGAACCGCCGCTTGGGCGCGGCCGTGGTGCAGTCCTTCAGCGCCATCGCGGTGAAACCGGCCGTCGCGAGCTCGAAGTCCGAAGGCTTCTGCGTGCCGCAGAACGACGACTGGAAATACAGCTTGCCGGCCGTGTCGGCTTCGCAGCCCGGCGTACCCGCGACGCAGGTCTCGGCATGGCGCACCACCAGCACGTCGGTGCCGGCCTTGCGGTGCGTCAGCACGCCGGCGCAGCCCGGCGGCACCGCGTCGTAGGCCTGCACGGGAATGTCGAGCAGGCGGCGCTTGTGGTCGTCGGTCCAGTTCGCGGTCATGTAGGGCAGGCAGGGATCGGGCGGCGCGCCGGTGGGCACCTTCTGGGGCACGCCGGCGACCGTCAGGTCGTCGTACTGGGGCATGTAGTTCTCCCAGAAGCCCGCATGCGCGACCTCGTTCTCGAGCACGAACACACTGAGCCGCCCGCCTTCGATCTGCCGGTTGACCTTGACCATCTCGCGCTGCGTGCTGCTTACGTTGAGGAACAACGCGATCAGCGCGGCCATCACCACCAGCATGATGGCGAGCGCCACCATCAGCTCGACCAGCGTCAGCCCGCGTTGCAGCCGCCGCACGGCGCCGCGTGCCCGCGTCATGACAGCGTCCCGATGCGCACCAGCGTCGTCACGGTGCGGCGGCACCGGTCGGCCGAGCATGGCGGCGAGGGCGTTGCGGTGGTGGGCGCCACGTCGTACAGGTCCTTGCCGCAGGCCAAGCCCGCGGGCGGCGCGGCGATCGGCACCAGGCCCTGCCAGGCGACGGTGATGAGGTATTCGTTGTTGCCCAGGTCCTCGACGCAGCCGCGTCCGCCGATCATTGCGCCGAGGCGGGTATCGCCCGAGGTCTCGGCCGCGCCCTGCAGCGCGTTGCACCACTCCATGGCGTCGACCTGCTGGCGCGTGCCGGCCGCGGCCGGGCAGGCATCGCCCGCGCCGAGCGGCTCGGTCGTGACGTAGCTCGATGCCATGCGCCGGTTGATCGCGATGCGGTTGGCCATGTCGTTGAGCAGGATCAACGCCTGCGAACGCTGGTACGACTCCATCTCGGTCGACTGCAGGCGCGCCTGCAGGCCGCCGAGGCCGAACAGGCCGAAGGCGACGATCAGCAGCGTCACCAGCACCTCGATCAGCGAGGTGCCGCGCTGCGCCCGTGCGGATGCCGTGGCGCACGCATCCATCCGCGTCACCACTTGTCGGCCGGCGTCTTCACGCCCTGGTTGTCGAGGCTGAGGTTGCCGTCGGGCGCCTGGCTGCCAGTGGGCGTGAAGGTCAGCACGTAGCCTGGCACGAGGCCGTCCGCCAGCGCGATCGTGTAGCCGTAGTTCGACGAAACCTCCGGCGGCAGGGTGTAGCCGCTCCCGACGAGGGCGTCCTTGTCGGCGTAGCTGCGGTTGGCCAACAGAAACTGCTGCTGTCGGTTGGCGATGTCCATCATCTCCGCCTGCGCGGCCGTGCGCTTGGCACGCATGACATAGCGGGTATAGCTGGGCCATGCCACGGCGGCCAGGATCGCCACGATGACGACGGTGATCATGACGTCGATGAGGGTGAAACCACGATGCCTCGAAAACGAGTTCTTTAGCATTAAGATTGGCTCGCCATTGTGTTTCAGATTGTTATCAAATGTGAATTTATCACATAACAACTGTTGCTACACGCCTGGAGTCGGAACTTTCGTGCGCGTGCGTGCCGTGCGAGACAGGGGATGCTTTCGACCGATGGAGACCGGTGCCGTCCTACGTCGCCCCGCGGTTGCACCACCAGAATCGAGCCATTCTTCGACGACGCTCTTCGATGAGCAGGAGGTATGCGACATGGGCACACCCGGCAGCATGGGTTCAGGCGACGGAACCCGTCCCACCACGAGCGGTGGCGTGGACAACATCGGCGCAGGCGAGAAGTTCGCGAGCGGTTCCTCGGCCGCGGGCAATGAGGATTCGGCGCCCGCGCCCCCGGAACGCATGGCGAGCAAGCGCAGGGACGCCGAGGCCGCCCGCCACGACGGTTCAGCGGCCTACGGCCTGCGCGAGAACTTCAGATCCGAACCCAACCAGGAGCCGCCGAGCCCTGGGCAGGAGCGCAAATGACATCGAAAAAAGAGACCTCGGACAAGGCCTTTCCTTTCCCCACCTCCAAGAACCACGGCAAGCCCGCCGCCCAACCGTCCACGCCCGTGCAGGAGGCGCCGAGCGAAGACGCGCTGGACAGCGGAGTGGAGGAGTCCTTCCCCGCGAGCGACCCGGTGTCCGTGACGGTCACGAAGGTCAAGCTGCCCAAGGCGCCGCAGGACGACAACAAAGAAAACGGCGGCACTGACGACGCTCATAACAAGCGTTAAAAAGATCACGCAGATGGGGGCGATAGGGATCCAGGGCGTGTAACCCGCTCCGGCTGGGCCGAGAACTAACCGGCGACCGCGCAATTTCGCGTGGTTGCATGTTCAGTTCAAACCATCCGGAGTAAAACCATGATCCACCGTCCCCTCGCCATCACCGCCCTCGCGCTGGGCGCGCTCACCGCCAGCTCCGCCATGGCGCAAGACAAGCCCATGGCCGACAAGATGGCCAAGCTGGAAAAGTGCTACGGCGTCTCGCTCGCCGGCAAGAACGACTGCGCTGCAGGCCCCGGCACCACCTGCGCCGGCACCTCCAAGGTCGACTACCAGGGCAACGCCTGGAAGAACGTGCCCGCCGGCACCTGCACCACGATCAAGACCCCGAAGGGCATGGGCTCGCTGACCCCGATCAAGTCCTGATCGGCGGGAGCCGCCATGTCGAACGTTCTCACGGCCGGTATCGGCCTGAAGCCCGAGCATTACGAGCCCGCGCTCGGCGCGCGCGCCGAAGGCCTGTGGTTCGAGGTGCATCCCGAGAACTACATGGTGGCCGGCGGTCCCCGGCTCGGATGGCTCGAGGCGATCCGGGCCGACCATCCGGTGTCGCTGCACGGCGTGTCGCTGTCGCTCGCGGGCGATGCCGAACCCGATGCCGCGCACCTGCAGCGCCTGGCCGAACTGGCCCGGCGCATCCAGCCCGCGCTGATCTCCGAACACCTCGCGTGGTCGTCGTGGCGCGGCCAGTATTTTCCGGACCTGCTGCCGTTTCCGCGCAGCACGGCCGCCCTGAACCGCATGGCAGCGAACATCGCGCGCACGCAGGATGCGCTCGGCACGGCCATCGCGGTCGAGAACCCCTCCCACTACCTGCGCATCGACGGCCATGAGTGGGACGAGGTCGACTTCCTGGGCGAACTGGCACGGCGTACCGGCTGCTCGCTGCTGCTCGACATCAACAACGTCTACGTCTCTGCCCGCAATCTCGGCTTTTCGGCGACCGAATGGATCGACCGATTCCCGCAGGCGCTGGTCAGCGAGGTCCATCTGGCGGGCCACAGCACCGACCCGGCACTCGGCGACAGCTTGCTCATCGATTCGCACGATGCACCGGTCGCGGCCGAGGTCTGGCAGCTCTACCGCCACTTCGTCGAACGCGCCGGCGCGCAGCCCACGCTCATCGAGCGCGACGGCAACCTGCCGGACTTCGGCGCGCTGATGGCCGAGCGCGGGCAGGCCGCCGAAACGATGGCACGCGAGACGCGACAGGAGGTCATCGCATGATTCCAACCACCACCCATGGCGAGTTCCAGCAAGCCTTTGCGCAGGCCCTGTTCGTCGAACCCGGGGCCGTTGCGCCCGAGATGCGTGCACTGGCGGCGCAGCCCGCTTTCGCGGTGTACCGCAACACCGTCATGAAGGGCTGCATCGACACGCTGCAGGCCAACTTTCCGGCCGTGGTGCGGCTCGTCGGCGAGCCGTGGTTCCGCGCCGCGGCCGCCATCCACGCCGCCGCCGAGGCGCCGCAGGACGGCCGGCTGCTGCATTACGGCCATGGCTTCGCCGACTTCCTGCGCCACTTCGAACCGGCCAGCGAACTCGGCTACCTGCCCGGCGTGGCGCAACTCGATGCCTTCTGGCGCGAAGCCCATGTCGCGCCGGACGCCCCGGTGGCCGATGCCGGCTGGGTGGCCGGCCGCGATCTGGCCACGCTGGTGCTCGAGCCGCATCCGGCGGCCCGTTGGGCCTGGTTCCCGGACCAGCCCATCTTCAGCATCTGGGAACGCAACCGCCGCCCCGATCCGGTCGACGAGGAACTGGACTGGCAAGGGGAGGGCGCATTGCTCACGCGGCAGCACGACGCCGTGCAGTGGCAGGCCATTCCACAGGCTGGCTGCGTGTTCCTCGACGCCTGCGCCCAAGGCGCACGACTGGCCGACGCGGCCGAAGAGGCGCTGCTGACCGACCCCGACGTGGACCTGGCCGCCACCTTCGGCATCTTGCTGCGCGCCGGCGCCTTCGTCGGTGCGCAGCCATCCATCGCTTGAACGAAAGATTCCAATGAACAACAGCAGTCGCCTTCGCACCCACGCCATGCCGAACGAACAGCGCAGCGCCCGCGCCAGCCTGCTCGCACGCTGGAACGCAGCCGCCGATGCACTCACGCGCGTCGTGCCGCACGATCTGCTCGCGCTCGCCGCGCGCGTCGCCATCGCTGCGATCTTCTTCCTGTCGGGCCGCACCAAGGTCGAAGGTTTCCTTTCGGTGACCGACAGCGCACGCTACCTCTTCAGCACCGAATACAACCTGCCGCTGATCCCGCCGGAGATCGCGGCGCACCTGGCGGCCTATGCGGAGCACCTGTTCCCGCTGCTGCTGGTGCTCGGGCTGTTCACGCGGCTGTCGGCGCTGGCGCTGCTCGGCATGACGCTGGTGATCCAGGTCTTCGTCTATCCCGATGCCTGGCCGACGCATCTTTCGTGGGCCGCGCTGATGCTCTTCCTCGTCGGCCGCGGGGCAGGGCGGCTTTCGCTCGACCGCGCACTCGGCATCCGCTGAAGACCGGGCGCGCGGGCGGCGCGCGCTACTCGAGCGTGAAGCCGATCTTGACCGTGACCTGCCAGTGCGCGACCTTGCCGTCGACCACATGGCCGCGTGTCTCGGTCACGTTGAACCACTGGATGTTGCGCACCGTCTCGTGCGCCTTGGCGATGGCCGTCTGCACGGCATCTTCGATGCCGATGGGCGACGAGCCCGTGAGTTCGAGCGACTTGTAGACGTGGTTCGACATGGCCTTGCTCCTTTTTGGAAAGATGGACCACCACAGCTTGCGTCAGGAACCGAGCAGGTGCAAGGCCACATGCCGCCGATGCGGACGGGCGCGGTGCTCCCACAGGTAGATGCCTTGCCAGGTGCCCAGCGCGAGGCGGCCATCCATCACCGGGATCGAGAGCTGGACCGCCGTCAGCGCCGCGCGCACGTGGGCCGGCATGTCGTCCGGGCCTTCGTCGCGATGGCGGAACAGCGCGTCGCCATCGGGCACGAGACGCGCAAAGAAACGCTCGAGATCGGCCTGGACCTCGGGATCCGCGTTCTCCTGCACCAGCAGGCTCGCCGACGTGTGGCGCACAAACAGCGTGAGCAGCCCCGTGCGCAAGCCGCTGCGCTCGACCCAGCGGGCGACCGTCGGCGTGATCTCCAGAAGGCCGCGGCCGGGAGTGTCGACATCGAGGGTGGTGGTCCTTTGGTCGAGCATGGCGAAACCTTCAGCGGGTTGGCGCGCATCTTTCATTTAACATAATGCACATTGTGTTATCCAAAGAAGAGGCGCCAATGGCCGGGCGACCGGCTCGTCCTCACGCCTTCAGCCGGCCTTCCGTGGCCCGGCTCACCACTTGCCGTCCTTCGGCATGGCCTTCGGCGCGTTCTTCGCCTCGGCAGCCGCTGCGATCATCTGCGCGGCCTCCGCGCGATTGGCCTTGTTCGCGAAATCGACCGCCGTCATGCCGAGCTGGTTCTTCATCGCCGTGTCGGCGCCTTCGGCCAGCAGCAGCTTCACCGCGTCGTTGGAGCCGTACATGGCGGCCATCATCAGCGGCGTGGTGCCGTTGGGCGATTGCGCGTCGATGAAGGCATGCTTGTCGAGCAGCACCTTCATGATGCTCAGCTGTCCGCTCGATGCGGCGTAATGCAGCGGCGTCCAGCCGGTCTTGTTGACGGCGGCGTCGCGCTTGAGCAGCTGGTTCACCACGTCCTGCTGGCCCTTGATGGCGGCAAGCATCAGCGGCGTCTCGTCCTTGGGATTGGCAAGGTCGACGTCGGTTTTCGGCGATTCGATCAGCACCTGGATGACCTTTGGCGAGGGCTCGCGCAGCGCGATGAGCAAGCCCGTCTGGCCGTGCTCGTCGCGGGTGTTGGGGTCGAATCCGCGGTTCAGCAGCGTGCGGACGCCGCTCGCGTTGTCGCCGCGCACGGCGCGGAAGAAGTCGTTGAACGAGTCGGCATGCGCGGCCAATGCGGCTGTGGCGACAACCACATACAAGCAGTTCTTGATGTATTTCTTCATGTTTTTACTCCCGTGAAAAGTTGCTCGAAATTGTCGCTCGTGGCCTTCGCGACGGCTTCGATCGGCAGCCCGCGCAGTTCGGCGATCTGCTTCGCCACGAAAGGCACGTACGACGGATTGTTGGTCTTGCCGCGGTACGGCACCGGTGCAAGGTAGGGGCTGTCGGTCTCGATCAGCATCCGGTCCAACGGTACGAAGGCGGCGACCTCCCGAAGTTCCTCGGCCTTCTTGAAGGTCAGGATGCCCGAGAACGAAATATGGAACCCCAGGTCGAGTGCCGCGCGCGCGACCTCGGCCGTCTCGGTGAAGCAATGGAACACGCCGCCCGCCGCCCTGCCGCTGCCGTCCTCGCCCTCCTCCTTGAGGATCGCGAGCGTGTCGGCCGAGGCCTCGCGCGTGTGGATCACGAGCGGCATGCGGGTCTGCTGCGCCGCCCGGATGTGCACGCGGAAGCGGTCGCGCTGCCATTCCATGTCGGCGATGCTGCGCCCGCCCTTGCGCGCGTCCATCTGGTAGTAGTCGAGGCCGGTCTCCCCGATCGCGACCACGCGCGGCAAGGCGGCGCGGCGCACGAGGTCGTCGACGGTGGGTTCGGCGATGTCCTCGTTGTCCGGATGCACGCCCACGCTGGCCCAGAAGTTGTCATAACGCGCCGCAAGGGCCTGCACGTCGTCGAATTCCTCGAGCTTGGTGCAGATGCACAGCGCCCGGTCGACCCGGGCTTCGGCCATGGCGGCGCGGATCTGCGGCATCTGGTCCGCGAACTCGGGAAAAGTGAGGTGGCAGTGGGAATCGGTGAACATGGGACTGATTGTCCAGGCAATGCCGGCGACACCGAGGAACCGGCTTGACCGGGCCTCTGGCGCCTTCGACGGCAGACGCGCCCGCTGGGCGCGCTAGATGGTTTGGGTCGGCCGGTCCGAGGCCATCGAGCCGCCGAGCGCCGCTTCGATGCGGGCCTTGAGCTGGCGCGACTTCTCGTCCGACGGAAAACGAATGCCCACGCCCGGCGCCCGGTTGCCGGCGGCGCGCGGCGGCGTGATCCAGGCGACCTTGCCGGCCACCGGGTAGCGCTGCGGATCCTCGGGCAAGGTCAGCAGCACGTAGACGTCGTCGCCGAGCCGGTATTCGCGCGTGGTCGGAATGAAGATGCCGCCCTCGGCGAACAGCGGGATGTACGCCGCATAGAGCGCACCCTTTTCCTTGATGGCGAGCTGGATCACGCTCGGCCGTGGCGGCGTGGCAGCGGCAGGTGCAGCGGGGGCGGCGGGTTGGTTCATGGGCGGCGAGCGGCAGAGTTTAGGGTGCTTCGCGCTTCGCTCACAAGCGCCTCGAGCATGAGCCCCGCGTTGAAAGGGTGTTCGGCGGTGCGCGCCGCGTTCGCGAGCGACTTCGACCAGCGCGCGAGCGCGAGATGTGAAGGCACGGCGGGCGGCAGGTCGCCGGCCTCGAAGAAGCGCGGCGCGGCGCCGCTGCCGACCGCCATCAGGTCGTGGCAGAGCTTCTGCAGCGCGCCGATCGCCTGCGCCGGCGGCTGGTCGGCGAGCGCGGCCACCTCGCCGCGCGCCATCGCCTTCGGCAGCAAAGACCACGCCTTGGGCGACTGCCCGGCGCGCGCGAGCCGCAACGCGTCGCTCGGCCTGCCGCCGGCCGCACGAAGCAGCGCCGGCGCGTCGGCGGCGGGTACATCGTGCGCCGCGAGCCAGGCTTCGGCCTCGGCGGTCGCGGGCCACGGCATCGTGAAGCCCAGGCAGCGGCTGCGGATGGTGGGCAGCAGCTGCCAGGCCGCCTCGCTCGCGAGCACGAAGCGCACGTCGCCGACGGGTTCCTCGAGCGTCTTGAGCAGCGCATTGGCGGTGATGTTGTTCATGCGCTCGGCCGGATACACCAGCACCACCTTGCCGCGGCCGCGCGCGCTGGTGCGCTGGGCGAAGCCGACGGCCTCGCGCATCGCCTCGACGCGGATCTCGCGGCTCGGCTTGCGTTTCTTGTCGTCGATGTCGGACTGGGCCTTTTCGTCGAGCGGCCAGCCGAGTTCCTGCATCGCCACCTCGGGCATCAGCACGCAGAGGTCGGCATGCGTGCGCACCGCGATCGCGTGGCAGCTCGGGCACTGGCCGCAGGCGGCGCCGCCCTCTTCTTGCGACGGCTGTTCGCACAGCCAGGCGGACGCGAGCGCGAGCGCCAGTTCGTACTGGCCCAATCCCGAGGGGCCCTGCAGCAGCCAGGCATGGCCGCGCTGGCGCAGCAAGGCCGCGAGCGGCTGGCGCAGCCAGGGCGACAGCGCGGTGCTCACTGGTGCACCCTTGGCGCTGCGCGCCTTCCCGCCAAGCGGGAGCGAGCTTGCTTGGGGCGGCCCGGCGCGGCGCTCATCGTCCGCCCCCTGCCGAAGCCCGTGCAAACACGCCGCGCGCCACGAGCACCGCCTCGACCTGCTGCCAGACCTGGTCCCGGGTCTGGCTGGCGTCGATGCGGGCAAAACGCGCCGCGTCGGCGCCCGCGCGGGCCGCATAGCCGGCGGCCACGCGGCGAAAGAACGCGACCGGCTGCGACTCGAACTTGTCCGGCAGCCGCGCGCCCGCGAGGCGCTCGGCCGCGATCTCGGGTGCAAGGTCGAACCACAGCGTGACGTGCGGCTGCAGCAACTTCTGCTGCCCCGCTTCCCCACTGCCCTGCCCCTGCACCCATTGCTCCAGGGTCGAGAGCACGCCGAGGTCGAAGTCGCGCCCCGCGCCCTGGTAGGCGAAGGTGGCGTCGGTGAAACGGTCGCACAGCACCACGTCGCCGCGCGCGAGCGCCGGCGCGATCACGCGCGCCACGTGGTCGCTGCGTGCGGCGAACACCAGCAGCGATTCCGTGAGCGGGTCCATCGGCTGTTCCAGCACCAGCCCGCGCAGGGTTTCGGCCAGGGGCGTGCCGCCCGGCTCGCGGGTGCGCACCACGGTGCGGCCCTGGGCCCGGAAGCGGGCCTCGATGGCGTCGAGGTGGCTCGACTTGCCGGCGCCGTCGATGCCCTCGAGCGTGAGAAAAAGGCCTTCCATGCGGTTCATTCGGAGGCCTTCGGCGGCTTGGGTTCGCCGCCCATGGCACCGCCACCACGCTGGTAGCGGTTGACGGCACGGTTGTGCTCGTCGAGCGAATGGCTGAAGTGGCTGCTGCCGTCGCCGCGCGAGACGAAGTAGAGCGACTTGCTCGACGCCGGCTGCACCGCGGCCAGCAGCGCGGCCTTGCCGGGCATCGCGATCGGCGTCGGCGGCAGGCCGCCGCGGGTGTAGGTGTTCCAGGGCGTGTCGGCCTGCAGGTCTTTCTTGCGCAGGTTGCCGTCGAACGCCGTGCCCAGGCCGTAGATCACGGTCGGATCGGTCTGCAGCGGCATGCCGACGCGCAGCCGGTTGACGAACACGGCCGCGATCTCGGCGCGGTCCTGGGCCTTGCCTGTCTCCTTTTCGACAATACTGGCGAGGATCAGCGCCTCATCGGGCGATTTCAGCGGCAGGTCGGACGCCCGCGCCGCCCAGGCCGCCTCGAGCTTCTTGTCCATGGCCCGCATCGCGCGCTGCAGCAGCGCCAGGTCGGTCGAGCCCTTCGAGTAGGTGTAGGTGTCGGGGAAGAAGCGGCCCTCGGGATGGACGCCGGGCCTGCCGAGCTGCGCCATCAGTGCGTCGTCGGGCAGGCCGACGGTTTCCGGCCTGAGCTGTTCGGCCTTGGCGAGCGCGGCGCGCACCTGGCGGATGTTCCAGCCTTCGACGAGCACCAGGCTGCGCGTGGCCTCTTCGCCGCGCACCAGCACGTTGAGCAGCGTGCGCGGCGTGATGCCGCGCGCCAGTTCGTAGCTGCCGGCGCGGATCTGCCGGTCTTGCCCCGACAGGCGGAACCAGAGGTAGAGCAGTTGCGGCTCCACGTCGGCGCCGGCGTCGGCCGCGGCCTGCGCGACGCCGCGCGGCGTGGTGCCGGGTTCGACCGACAGGTCGAGGCTGGGCGCGGGCAGCCTGAGCGGCTGGTGCACCCACCAGAGGCCGGCCGCACCAAGGCCGAGCGCGGCCAATGCAGCCAGCAGGAAGAGCGTGAGAAAGAAGCGGCGCACGGGTCCGTGGGAGTAGCGGAAGTTGGAGGAAGGAGCGAGCGGATCGGAACCAATGGCCAGTGGCCCTGCAGGAACCGGGGCGGGATTCCCTGCAGGCGCGACGGAACGGCCGCGACCATGATAATTCAGCGATGACCCCTGTCGTTCTCAATGGTGTTACCGCTCTTTCACACCTCGGCGTGATCCGCGCCGAGGGCCCCGATGCCGCGAGCTTCCTGCACGGCCAGCTGACGCAGGACTTCGCACTGCTCGGCCCCGCCGAGGCCCGCCTGGCGGCCCTCTGCACCGCCAAGGGACGCGCGATCGCGAGCTTCATCGGCATCCGGCCGCAGCCCGACCTGGTATTGCTGGTCTGCAGCCGCGACATCCTCGCGGCCACGCTCAAGCGCCTCTCGATGTACGTGCTGCGCGCCAAGGCCAAGCTCAGCGATGCCACCGGGGAATTCGCGCTCTACGGCGTGGCCGGCACCGCGCTCGCCGCCAACGGGCTCGATGCCGCGGCCCTGCCCGGCCAGCGCAGCGCCGTGGGCGAGTCGGCGAGCGCCATTTCGCTCTACCCGGCCGACGGCGTGCCGCGCGCGCTCTGGATTGCGCCCACGGGCGCCGCCGCCCCCACCGGGCCGGCACTCGATGAGGCCGCTTGGCGCTGGAGCGAGGTCCGCAGCGGCATCGCGACCTTGACCACCCCCGTGGTGGAGGCCTTCGTGCCGCAGATGATCAACTACGAATCGGTCGGTGGCGTCAATTTCAAGAAGGGCTGCTACCCGGGCCAGGAAGTGGTGGCGCGCAGCCAGTTCCGCGGCACGCTCAAGCGCCGCACCTACCTCGTGCAGGCCGACGCGCCGCTGGGCGCGGGCGACGAGGTGTTCGCCGCTGGCGATACCGAACAGCCCGTCGGCACCGTCGTCCAGGCCGCCGAGGCGCCGGGCGGCGGCTGGGCGGCGCTGGTGTCGGTCCAGATCTCGGCGCTCGAGGCCGGTGGCCTGCGCGCGCGCGGCGCCGAGGGGCCCGCGCTCACGGTCGAGCCGCTGCCCTATCCGCTGCTCGAAGACATTTAGAACGTCCTGCGCGTCCTCGATGCGAGCGCCGGCGCTGCCCCGACAAGGCAGCGCCATTTTTTTGCCTGCGCCTTGACCCCGCCGTGAATCCCCGTCCGTAGAAGCCGGACCGATTCACTACAAACGGCCAAGGAAATCCACCATGAAGCGCAGACGCCTGCTCCCGATCGCCCTCGCCTTCGTCATTGCCCCGCTCGCCGCGTCGGCCGAAAGCCCGCTGCGGCCGTACCCGGCGCCACCGGTCGCCCACCGCCTCGGCACGCTGATGCAGGTCAGCGTGGTCGACCGCGCCAGCGGCCGCGAACTTCCGTTGTACCGCCATCGCGGCGCGTACTGGGTCGCCGGCCGGCCCGGCGCGCACTATGCGATCCGCGTGCGGCATCCGGGCGGCGAACGCCTCATGGCCGTGATGTCGGTGGACGGCATCAACATCGTCACCGGCGAAACCGCGGGCGTGCTGCAGAACGGCTACGTCTTCTCGGGCGGCGAACGCAGCGACATCGCGGGCTGGCGCAAGAGCGATTCGCAGATCGCGGCCTTCGCGTTCACCTCGGTCGGCGCCTCGTACGCGAACCGCACCGGCCGGCCCGACGACGTCGGCGTGATCGGCGTGGCGATGTTCCGCGAGCGCGTGCCGCATCCGCCGGCGGCGGCCGAGGCCGTCGTGCCGCAGGCCCGGGCCGGCGACAGCGCGGCGGAAGCGGCGCTGCCGGACGCCTCGGCCAAGGGTGGCCCGGCGCGGCAAGCGGCGCCCGGCCCGAGCCTCGGCACGGGCAATGGCCGGCGCGAGGCCTCGCACGTCACGCGCACCACCTTCGAGCGCGCGCGCTCGTCACCCGACGAGGTGGTGCGCATCCGCTACGGCAGCCGCGAGGCGCTGGTGGCGGCCGGCATCATCCCGCTGCAGCCGCCGCGCTGGCCACGGCCCGAAGGCCCGTCGGCCTTTCCGGAGTCGGAAGCGCGGTACGTGCCCGACCCGCCGCCGCCGAACTGAAGCGCCGCGGCGGTTCAGTCCAGCGCGCGCCGCATCTCGATGTGCGGTATGCCGGCTTCCTCGAAGGGCTCGCCGTGCACCTGGTAGCCGCGCCGCGCATAGAAGCGCTCGGCGCTGCGCTGCGCATGCAGGCCGATCTCGCGGTCGCCGCGCGCGCGGGCGGCGTCCTCGAGCGCCTGCATCACGGCCGCGCCGTGGCCGCCGCTGCGCAGCGTACGATGCACCGCCATGCGGCCGAGCATCGCGGTGCCGTCGACCGCGTTCAGCAGCCGCCCCGTGGCGATCACCTGGCCGAGCCGATTGCGCACCACCGCGTGCAGCACCACGTCGTCGTGCGCGTCCCACTCGAGCTCCTTGGGGATGTTCTGTTCCTCGATGAAGACCGCGCGGCGCAGTGCGCCAGCGCCTTCGCCAAGCGTCTTCCAGTCGCCGGTCTCCACGGTGCACATCGGCTCGCCGGCCTCGAAGCCCAGCAGCGTTTCGCGCAGCGCCGCGGGCACCGGCTTCGAGGTCTGCGTGGCCGGATCGGCGAACACATAGACCAGCTCGCAGCCGACCAGGTACTGGTCCTGGCGGAACAGCGCGCCTTCGAACACCATCGACGAGTTGCCGACGCGCGCGCACTTCATGCCCACGTCGATCACGTCGTCCATGCGCGCCGAGGCGCGGAAGTCGATCGTCGCCTTGCGTACGTAGAGGTCGCCGCCGAGTGCATGCATCGCCTCTTCGTACGGCAGCGCGAGCGCGCGCCAGTAGTCGGCAACGGCGGTGTCGAAGTACATCAGGTAGTGCGCGTTGAAAACGATCTTCTGCATGTCGACCTCGGCCCAACGTACGCGCAGGCGGTGGAAGAAGCGGAAGTCTTTGCGCTGGGGAAGGCTTTTCGTTGTCTCGGTCATGGTTTCAAGGCTTCGTGAAGGGCACGCGCGGCATCGTCCTGCGCCTGCAGCGCCTCGGGAATGGCGCGCCCCATCTTGAGGAATTCATGGATGACGCCGCGGTAGATCTCGAGGTCGACCGGCACGCCGGCCAGGCGCAGCTTGTCGGCATAGGCGATGCCCTCGTCGACCACCGGATCGCATTCGGCAAGCCCGATCCAGGCCGGCGCCACGCCGTCGACGTCGTCGGCCAGCAGCGGCGCGAAGCGCCAGTCGTCACGGTCGGCCGGCGTGCGCAGGTACTGGCCGAAGAAGTAGTCGATCAGTGCCTTGGTCAGCACCGGGCCGTCGGCAAAGCGGCGGTGCGAATCGGTGTCCTGGTGCGCTGCGGTGCCCGGATAGAGCAGCAATTGCAGCGCCAGCGGCAGGCCCGCATCGCGCGCAAGAATCGCGCACACCGCGGCCAGCGTACCGCCTGCACTGTCGCCGCCGACCGCGAGGCGGCCGGTGTCGATGCCCAGCCGCGCGCCCTCCTTCGCTACATGGGCGAAGGCGTCCCAGGCGTCGTTCGCTGCGGTCGGGAATTTGTGCGCGGGCGCAAGCCGGTAGTCGATCGATACCACCGCGCACCCACTCTTGGCGCTCAGCACGCGGCACAGCGTGTCGTGCGTGCGGATGCTGCCGACCGTGAAGCCGCCGCCATGGAAGTACACCAGAGCGGGCAGCCGGGCCGACGACGGCGCATAGAGCCGCGCGGGCAACTCGGCGCCGTCGCGCGCGGCGATCGAGAAATCCTCGATGCGCGCCAGTTCGGGCTTGGGCACCTCGAGCACGCCGGCGCCCTTCTCGTAGGCCGCCCTGGCCTCGTCGGGCGTGAGCTGGTCTAGGCTCGGATGGCCGGCGCGCGCCATGCGGTCGACCACGCCGGCCATCTTCGGAGTCAGCGATGTGCCCGACGCGACAGCGCCAAGGGTTTTGTTGATGTGCAAGACTGGCGGCCCTTGATAGATTCGATGGTCGGCAATCGTACTGCCCCACGCATTCACGCTCATGGCCCTGATCCAATACCTCACCCAGATCCAGTTCGAATTCGGCGCGATCAAGCTGCTTGCCGGCGAGTGCGCGCGCATAGGCATCCGTCGCCCGCTGATCGTCACCGACGCCGGTGTGCGCGCGGCGGGCGTGCTGCAGAAGGCGCTCGACGCCATTGCCGACCTCGAAGTCGCCGTGTTCGACCAGACACCCTCCAACCCGACCGAGGCCGCGGTGCGCTCGGCGGTCGAGCTCTACCGCAGCGCGAACTGCGACGGGCTCATCGCGGTGGGCGGCGGCTCGGCGATCGACTGCGCCAAGGGCGTGGCGATCGCGGCCACGCATGAAGGCCCGCTCAAGACCTACGCCACCATCGAAGGCGGCTCGCCGAAGATCACCGAAAGCGTGGTGCCGATCATCGCGGTGCCCACCACCAGCGGCACCGGCAGCGAAGTGGCGCGCGGCGCGATCGTCATCGTCGACGACCACCGCAAGCTCGGCTTCCACAGCTGGTTCCTGATGCCCAAGGCCGCCATCTGCGACCCCGAGCTCACGCTCGGCCTGCCGCCCCGGCTCACGGCCGCGACCGGCATGGACGCGATCGCGCACTGCATGGAAACCTTCATGTCGGCGGCCTTCAACCCGCCGGCCGACGGCATCGCGCTCGACGGCCTGGAGCGTGCCTGGGGCCACATCGAGCGCGCTACCAACGACGGCAGCGACCGCGAGGCGCGCCTCAACCTCATGAGCGCGTCGATGCAGGGCGCCATGGCGTTCCAGAAGGGCCTCGGTTGCGTGCATTCGCTGAGCCACAGCCTGGGCGGCGTCGACCCGCGGTTGCACCACGGCACGCTCAACGCCCTCTTCCTGCCCGCGGTGATCCGCTTCAACGCGGGGGCCGAGTCGGTCCAGAAGGAGCAGCGGCTGCAGCGCATGGCGCAGGCCATGCACCTCGACTCGGCCGGAGACCTGGCCGAGGCGATCCGCGACATGAACGCGCGCCTGGGCATGCCCAAGGGCCTGGCCGAAGTCGGCGTGACGCCCGCGATGTTCGAGAAGATCATCGACGGCGCCATGGCCGACCACTGCCACAAGACCAATCCGCGGCTCGCGTCGCGCGACGACTACACGGCGATGCTCGAAGCGTCGATGTAAGGGCACGTTTCGCACGCTGCTCTGTTTTTTTAGCGCTGTTGTTCGGGGCGGCGCTCCCGTCGACGGGGTACCTTTCTCCGCGAATGTCCCCCGGCCTGCGGCCTCCTCC
>CAMLCW010000069.1 GCA_946478645.1 uncultured Variovorax sp. | reverse complement strand
TCGGGCAAGGAACTGGTGGCGCGCGCGCTGCACAAGCACTCGCCGCGCGCCAACGGCCCGTTCGTGGCCATCAACACCGCGGCGATTCCGAAGGACCTGCTCGAGAGCGAACTGTTCGGCCACGAGCGCGGTGCCTTCACCGGCGCGCAGACCATGCGGCGCGGCCGCTTCGAGCAGGCCGAAGGCGGCACGCTGTTCCTCGACGAGATCGGCGACATGCCGTTCGACCTGCAGACGCGCCTGCTGCGCGTGCTCAGCGACGGGCACTTCTACCGCGTCGGCGGCCACAACTCGGTGAAGGCCAACGTGCGCGTCATCGCGGCCACGCACCAGGACCTGGAGCAGCGCGTCAAGCTCGGCGGCTTCCGTGAAGACCTGTTCCACCGCCTCAACGTGATCCGGCTGCGCCTGCCCGCGCTGCGCGAGCGCGGCGAGGATGTGCCAGCCCTCACGCGCCACTTCCTGCAGGTGAGTGCGCGCCAGCTCGGCGTCGAGCCCAAGCGCATTTCCGACGCTGCGCTCGCGAAGCTCGCCGCCTTCAGCTTCCCCGGCAATGTGCGGCAGCTCGAGAACATCTGCCACTGGCTGACCGTGATGGCGCCCGCGCAGCTCATCGAGGCCAAGGACCTGCCGCCCGAGGTCATGGCCGTCGGCGCCGCCAGTGCGCCTGCGGCTGCCGAAGTGCCTGAGGCGGCTGCTGCCGTGCATGCGGCGCCGCTCGCCGCGCCGGCCGGCGATCGCGAGCCCGCGCCGATGGCGGCTGCCTCCAACGTCGTCCCCGCCGAAGGCCCGGCCGGTGCGGGCAGCTGGGAGAGCGGCCTGGAGACGGAAGCCCAGGCGCTGCTCGCGGCCGGCCGCACCGACGTCTGGGACGTGCTCTCGCGCCGCTTCGAATCGCGCCTGATCCTCGCTGCGCTGGCCAGCACCCGCGGGCGGCGCATCGAGGCCGCGCAGAAGCTCGGCATCGGCCGCAACACCATCACGCGCAAGATCCAGGAGCTCGGGATCGAGTGACCGGCGGGCAGCCAAGAAGGGCGGCGCGCAGTGCTTAGCGGCTGCGCTGCCCCAGCGTCAGCGAGTCGAGCTGGAAATTGCCGCTCTTGTCCCAGAGCCAGGTGTCGACATAGGTGTGGCCGCCCAGGCGCCCCGGGTTCGGCAGCGGCGAGGCGCCCTTAATCAGTTCCGCGATCTTCGGCGGCACTTCGGGCGCGTGGCCCGGCACGCGGCTGAACGTGACGTTCCTGACATTGCCCTGCGCATCGAGGTCGGTCTCGACCACCACCACCGCGTAGACCAGCGGCGGGATCTTGCCCTTGTAGATGCGCTTGGCGTAGGTGTTGTAGATCTTGCGCGCGCCGGTCTTGCGGTAGGCCCGCACGGCCGGCGTCTGCGCGGTGATCAGGCGCACTGTGGGCACGTCGGTGCGCGCGCCGGGCACATCGCCCGAGGCTGAAGCGCTTGGCTTTTCCTCGTCGCCGGGCTGGTCGGACGGCTTGAGCACAGAGCAGCCGGCGAGCGCCAGCAACGCAGCGGCGGCCACGAGCAGGCGGATGTTCATGGCGCCGGCGCTCCCTGGTCGAGGTCGAGCACCACCGGCGCATGGTCGCTGGGCTTCTCCCATTTGCGCGGCACGCGGTCGATGATGCATCCGCGCGCGCGCGGCACCAGCGGCTCGCTCACGAGGATGTGGTCGATGCGCAGCCCGCGGTTCTTCTGGTAGCCGAGCATCCGGTAGTCCCACCACGAATAGCTTTTTTCGGGCTGCTCGAAGAGTCGGAAGCTGTCGACGAGGCCGAGCGCCAGCAGCGCCTTGAACTCGTCGCGTTCCTCGGTCGTGTGATGGATCGTTTCCTTCAGGCCCACCGGGTCGTAGCTGTCGCGGTCCTCGGGCGTGATGTTGAAGTCGCCGAGCAGCACCAGGTTCGGATGCGCGGCCATCTCGGCGCGCAGCCATTCGCGCAGCGCGCGCAGCCAGCCCATCTTGTATGCGAACTTGTCGGTCCCGGGCGCCTGCCCGTTGACGAAATAGCCGTTCACCACGCGCAGCGGACCGGCCGGCGTCTGCACCGTGGCCGCGATCACGCGCGACTGGTCGTCGGTGAAGCCGCCGATGTTCTTCACCACGTCGCCGAGCGGCGCCAGGCTCAGGATCGCGACGCCGTTGTAGGTCTTCTGGCCGAACACCGCGCATTCGTAGCCGGCCGACTTGAGCACGTCGAGCGGAAATTTGTCGTCGCTCATCTTGAGCTCCTGCAGGCACAGCACGTCGACCGGGTTGGCGATCAGCCAGTCGAGCACGTGCTGCAGGCGGGCGGTGAGGGAATTGACGTTCCAGGTGGCTATGCGCAAGGCGTTCTCCAGGGGGGTGGGGCAGTGGCTATTCTCCGGAATTTTTACCATTGATTCCGTCGGCCGCCGCCCCGCGCCTCAAGCCGCCCAGGCGCGCTCGACGATCTTCTTGAACTCCACCTCCGGCGCCAGCGTGCCGAAGGCGAAGCCCCAGTCACCACCGAGCCGCGAGGCGCAGAATGCCTCGGCCACATAGGCCGGGCTGAAGCGCAGCAGCAGCGAGGCCTGTAGCGCGAGCGCCATCTTCTCGACCAGGCGCCGCGCGATACCGTCCATGCGGTCGCGGCGGCCGGCGGCATCGCGCAGCCAGGCGGCGGTTGCGTCGAGATGCGGGTTCATTCCGCGCGCGAGCTCGATCTCCTGCAGCACCGGCAGCAGCGCGTCGGGGTCGCGATCGACCGCACGCAGCACGTCGAGGCAGATCACGTTGCCGCTGCCTTCCCACACGCTCTGCACCGGGGCCTCGCGGTAGAAGCGCGGCATCATCGAATCCTCGATGTAGCCGAAGCCGCCGTGGCACTCCAGGGCCTCGAAGGCGTTGGCGCTCGCGCGCTTGGCGAGCCAGTATTTGGCGATCGCCGTGACCACGCGCGAGAAGCGCGCCTCTTTGTCGTCGGTGGCCGCGCGGTCGATGCTTCCGGCCAGGCGCATGAGCAGGGCGGTGGCGGCTTCCGACTCCAGCGCCAGGTCGGCCAGCACGTTGCTCATCAGGGGCTTGTCGACCAGCCTGGCGCCGAAGGCCGAGCGCTGCTGCGTGTGGTGCAGCGCCCTGAAGAGCGTCTGGCGCATGATGCCGGCCGAGATCGAGGCACAGCCCAGCCGCGTGAGGCTGACCATCTCGATGATGGTGCGTATGCCCTTGCCCTCGTCGCCCACCCGCCATGCGAGCGTGCCGTTGTATTCGATCTCGCTCGACGGATTGGAGCGGTTTCCGAGCTTGTCCTTGAGCCGCATGATCGAGAAGCGGTTGCGCGTGCCGTCGGGCAGCCAGAACGGCACCAGGAAGCAGGAGATCTGCCCTGGCGCGCCTTCCGCATGCGCCACCGTCAGGAAGCAGTCGACCATCGGCGCGGAGAAGAACCACTTGTGGCCGGTGAGCTCGTACACGCCGGCCTCCTGCGTGGCGCGCGCCACCGTGGTGTTCGCGCGCAGGTCCGAGCCGCCTTGCTTCTCCGTCATGGCCATGCCGATGAGGGCGCTGCTCTTCTCGGCCGGCGGCCGATAGCGCGGGTCGTAGCCGGTCGCGGTGAGCAGCGGTTCCCACTGCGCGCTGAGCGCGGGGTTGTTGCGCAGCACCGGAACGCCCGCATAGGTCATGTGCAGCGGGCACAGCGTGCCGCTTTCGACCTGCGCCATCAGCATGCTCGACGCGGCGCGCGCCACATGGCTGCCGGCCTGCGGCTGGCGCCAGGGCAGCGAATGCACTTCATGGCGGCGCGCGAGGCGCATCAGCTCATGCCACGAGTGGTGCAGGTGCACTTCGTTGATGCGGTGGCCGTAGTTGTCGTGCGTGTGCAGTTCGGGCACGTAGCGGTTGGCCATGTAGCCATGGCGGATGACCTCGGGATCGGCCAGTTCGGCGGCCAGTGCGTCGAGCCGCGGCACCGCCCACGCAGCGCCTTCGCGCTCGAGGCTTTCGCGCAGCGCATGGTCGCGCGCAAGCAGGTTGTAGCCGCCGTAGGGCGTGGGCTGGTTGAACACCTCGTGGGTGCCGTGGGTGGCGGGCGGGCGGGCGGCGAGGGCAGTGGCTTCGGTCATGGGATGGGTTCGTCCGGGTTGTTCGTACCGGCCGGATTAAATCAGATGCTTTATTGCCGGTAAAGCACTTGACTTAACAAATGCGAGGTTCCAGAATCCGCCGCATGGCCGAATCCACTCCCTCCGCACCCACGCCCCCGCCCGCCGGCAAGGACCGGCGAAAGCTCGCTGCCGCGCCGCGCAGCAGTGCCGACAGCGCCGACGTGCTGCTGCTGACCGCACAGCGGCTGTTCGCGGAGAAGGGCATCGACGCCGTGTCGATGCGCGAGATCGCCCGCGAGGCGGGCCAGCGCAACAACTCGGCGCTGCACTACCACTTCGGCTCCAAGGAGGCGCTGATCCAGGCCATCCTGCAAAGCGGCATGGCCGAGGTCAACGCGCTGCGCAACGACTACGTCGACCAGCTCTACAGCAGCGAGCGCCACGGCGAGCTGCGCGGGCTGGTCGAGGCCATCGTGTGGCCGCTCGCTTCCAGGCTGATGACAAGCCGCGGCAACACCTACAACCGCTTCCTGGCCGCCGCGCAGGTGCATCCCGACATCGATCTCGCGGCGTCCACACGCGAAGAGGAAGACCGCGGCTTCCGCCGCATCCACGAACTGCTGCAGCGTGCGCTGCCCGACATGCCTGAACTGCTGCTGCGCCAGCGCTACCTGGCGGGCGTCAGCTTCGTCATGTTCAGCCTGGCCGACTTCGAGCGCATCAGCACGCGGCGCAGCAAGCGCCAGCTGGGCTTCGACCTGCAGCGCGCGATCGAGAACCTGATCGACATGGTGAGCGGCGCCATCGCCGCGCCGGTCTCGCCGCAGGTGCATGCGCGGCTCGCGGCGCATGACGCGCCCGATGTGCCCGAGCCGCCGCCGAAGCCCGCTGCGCGCCGGCGTGCAGCAGGCTGATCCGTCGCGCCGCTCCCCACCCAAACGACAAAGGAGACAAGACATGAAGAAGTTGTTTGCCACCCTGCTGGCCACGCTGGCGCTGCTGCCTGCGGCGCATGCCCAGGGCGACTACCCGAACAAGCCGATCCGGATCGTGGTGCCCTACACCCCCGGCGGCCCCACCGACGCGGTGGCACGGCTCGTGGGCAAGGGCATCTCGGCCGAACTCGGCCAGCCTGTGATCGTCGAGAACAAGCCCGGTGCCTCGAGCACCATCGGCACCGCCTTCGTCGCGAGCCAGCCTGCCGACGGCTACAGCCTGGTGCTGGTCGCGGCGCAGTTCGTCACCAACAGCGCCACCGGCATCAAGGCGCCCTACGAGCCGCTGCGCGATCTCGCGCCCGTGGTCAACGTGGCCTGGATGCCGATCCTGGTCGCGGCCAATCCCAAGGTGCCGGCGAAGGACCTGCCCTCGCTCATCGCGTGGATCCGCAACCAGAGCAATCCGGTGCTCTATTCGAGTCCGGGGGCGGGTTCGCTCACGCAGCTGTGGGGCGAACTGCTCGCGCAGCGCCACAAGCTGCGGCTCGAGCACGTGCCCTACAAGGGCTCGGCCGGGGCGGCACAGGCGGTGATGGCAGGCGACGTGCCGCTGATGTTCGACGTCGCGGGCATCACGAGCACCATGATCCGCGAAGGCAAGCTCAGCGGCATCGTTACGCCGGGGCTGGAGCGTCCGCCGGGCCTGCCCGGCGTGCCCACCGCGCGCGAAGCCGGCGTCAAGGACCTCGATGCGGCCAGCTTCCTCGGCCTGATGGTGCCGGCCAGGACGCCGCCCGCGGTGGTGGCCAAGCTCAACGCGGCGGCCAACCGCACGCTCAAGAGCAAGGAGTTCGCCGATGCGGTCCACGGGCTCGGCATGAGCCCGGCCGGCGGCAGCGCCGACGAATTCGGCAAGATGCTCGCGGCCGAGATGCAGCGCTGGACCGCGGTCGCCAAGAGCGCCGGCATCAAGGCGGAGCAATGACCGGCGCGCAGCAATCCGCGCACGACGAGCTGCCGCTCGCGGGCATCCGGGTGGTGGAGTTCGGCCAGTTCATCGCCGGTCCGGGCGCCACGCAGGTGCTGGCCGACCTGGGCGCGAGCGTCACCAAGATCGAAAGCCCCAACGGCGACAACGGCCGCCGCTTCGGCGTGAGCCCGGCCACCCAGGGGCGCAGCGGCCTCTTCATGGCCTACAACCGCGGCAAGCGCTCGATCGTCGTCGACATGCGCCAGCCCGAGGGCCTGGCGGTTGCGCGCGATCTCGCGTTGCAGGCCGACGTGGTGGTGCAGAACGCGCGCGCCGGCGTGATGCAGTCGCTCGGGCTCGACGCCGCCACGCTGCGCGCGGCCAAGCCCGGCCTGATCTACGTGTCGGTCTCGGGCTTCGGTTCGGGCGGACCGTCGCGCGAGCGGCCGGGCCTGGACATTGCCGCGCAGGCCGAGAGCGGCATGATGTCGATCACCGGCGAGCGCGGCGGCACGCCGCTGAAGGCGGGCTTTCCCGTGGCCGACGTGTCGACGGCGAACAGTACGGCCAATGCGATCCTCGCGGCGCTGTACCGGCATGCACGCACGGGCCGCGGTGAGACCATCGAGACCTCGCTGCTCGCGGTGGCCATCTCGATGCAGGCCCAGATCTGGGCCGAGTACCAGTGCACGGGCAAGCTGCCCGAGCGTGCGGGCAATGCGCAGCCGCTGGTCGCGCCTGCCGCCGACCTCATCGCCGTGCGCGATGGCCACATCGTCATTTCCGCCTATCTCGACGACCACTGGCGCCGGCTGTGCGCGGCCATCGGCCAGCCGGCGCTCGCCACGGCCGAGGCCTTTGCCACCAACAACGACCGCGTGCGCAACCGCGCCGCGCTGATGGAGGTGCTGGGCGCCGCGCTCGGCGTCTTCACCGGCGAAGAGGCGCGCGCGCTGCTCGAGCGGCATGGCGTGGTCGTGGGCGTGGTGCGCAGCTATCCGCAGGTGCTCGCGAGCGCCGACGTGCAGGCCAGCGGCGTGTTCGAAACCATCGACGACGGGCAGGGCGGCCAGGTGCAGTTGCCGGGCCTGCCCTTCAGCTTCGCCGGCGCGCCCGTCGGCAGGCCCGTGCCCGCGGTGCCGCGCCTCGGGCAGCACACCGATGAATTGCTCGCAGAGGCCGGCTACGCCGCGGCCGACATCGCGCGCCTGAAGACCGCCGGTGTGGTCGGCGGCGTGGTCGGCGGCGCAGACGCTGGCTGAGCGCCCGCGCCCTTCATCTCACAAGCAAAGGATTCATCTCATGTCAGCCGTGCTTCTCGACGTCCATGACGGATGGGCGGAACTCATCCTGCATCGCCCCGAGCGCAAGAACGCCATCGACGGCACGCTCGCCGCCGCGCTGCACGCATCGCTCGATCGGCTCGCCGGGGACGATGCCGTGCGGGCCGTGGTGCTGCGCGGCGCCGACGGCGTGTTCTGCTCGGGCCTCGACGTCAAGGCCTTCGGCGCCGATCCGGCGCCCGAATGGAAGGCCGGCTTCCCGGCGCTCTGGGAGTCGGTGCACAACCAGCTGCTGGCCAGCCGGAAGGTGCTGGTCGTCGCGCTCGAGCGCTACGCGATCAATGGCGGTGCGGCACTCGCGTTGGCTGGCGACCTGCTCGTGAGCGGCGAGGGCGCCTTCCTCCAGGTGGGCGAGATCGGCATCGGCATGGCGGCGCCGCGCAACGCGGCGTGGCTCGCGCTGCGCCACAGCGAGGCGGTCGCGGCGCGCGTGTGCCTGATGGGCGACCGCATCGGCGCGGCCGACCTGCTGCGCCTGGGCATCGCGACCGAAGTCGTCGATGACGCCGCGGTCGTGGCGCGCGCGCGGGCCATGGCCACGGCCATCGCCGCCTTTCCCGCGCATTCGGTCTGCGGAATCAAGTCGGGCATGCGCGCGGCCACCATGCAGATGCCGACCGACCAGTGGATGCAGGCCTGCGCGCGCGCCGACGCATTCGCGCAGGGCGGCGCGATCCCGCAAGTGAGGGCGAACAAGCCATGAAGACCCGCATCACCGAACTGCTGCAGATCCGCTACCCGATCATCCAGGGCGGCATGATGTGGGTCGGCCGCGCCGAGCTCGCGGCCGCCGTCTCCAACGCGGGCGGCCTCGGCACCTTGACGGCACTCACCCAGCCCAGCCCGGAGGCACTGCTCGAAGAAGTGCGCCGCTGCCGCGCCATGACCGACGCGCCCTTCGCGGTCAACCTCACCATCCTGCCCTCGGCCGCGCCGCCGCCGTACGAGGACTACGCGCGCGCCATCGTCGACAGCGGCGTGCGCATCGTCGAGACCGCCGGGCTGCAGCCGGAGCCGATCACCGAGCTTTTCAAGTCGAAGGGCCTCGTCATCGTGCACAAGTGCACCTCGGTGCGCCATGCGCTGTCGGCCGAGCGGCGCGGCGCCGATGCGATCAGCATCGACGGCTTCGAGTGCGCGGGCCATCCCGGCGAGGACGACGTGCCGGGCCTGATCCTCATTCCCGCGGCCTGCGCGAAGCTCGCGATCCCGGTGGTGGCCTCGGGCGGCATCGCCAACGGCCGCACCATGGCCGCCGCGCTCACGCTCGGCGCCGAGGGCGTGAACATGGGCACGCGCTTCATGCTGACCCGCGAGGCGCCGGTGCACGAGAGCGTCAAGGCCGCGCTGGTGCAGGCCAGCGAGCGCGACACCACGCTGATCTTCCGCGGCCTGCGCAACACCGCGCGCGTGTGGCGCAACCCGGTTTCGGCCGCGGTCAACGAGCTCGAAGCCCGCCCCGAAGGCGCCACCTTTGCCGACTTGCGGCCTTGGGTCGCCGGTGCGCGCGGGCGCCAGGCGCTGGAGCAGGGCAGCGTCGACGACGGCCTGATCTGGGCCGGCCAGTGCCTCGGCCTGATCGACGACGTGCCGAGCTGCGAGCAGCTGATCCAGCGCATGGTGGCCGGCTGCAGGGCCGCACTCCGGCGTGCCGCCGGTTTGTACGGCGAATCCTTTTCCTCTCTCGAAAGCAATGCAGCCCATGCGTGAAGCCGTCATCGTTTCCACTGCCCGCACTCCGCTCACCAAGTCGCACCGCGGCGAATTCAACCAGACGCCCGGCGCCACGCTGGCCGCGTTCGCGCTGCGCGCCGCGGTCGACCGCGCCGGCGTCGACCCCGCGCAGATCGAGGACGCGATCCTCGGCTGCGGCTATCCGGAAGGCACCACGGGGCGCAACATCGCGCGCGAGGCCATCGTGCGCGCGGGGCTGCCCATCACGATCGCCGGCACCACGGTCAACCGCTTCTGCGCGTCCGGCCTGCAGGCCATCGCGATGGCCGCCGGGCGCATCGTGGCCGAAGGTGTGCCCGCAATGATCGCCGGCGGCGTCGAGAGCATCTCGCTGATGCAGACGCGGGGCGATCCGCAGGCCGGCGTGGACCCCTGGATCGCCGAGCACAAGCCGCAGATGTATCTCTCCATGATCGAGACCGCGGACATCGTGGCCGCGCGCTACGGCATCGGCCGCGAGGCGCAGGACCGCTTTTCGGTCGAGAGCCAGGCGAAGACGGCGCGTGCGCAGCAGGACGGGCGCTTCGACGCCGAGATCGTGCCTTGCACCACGACCATGGCCGTCACCGACAAGCAGAGCGGTGCCGTGACCCAGCAGGAAGTGACGGCGCGCGCCGACAACTGCAACCGCCCCGGCACCACGCTCGAGTCGTTGGCGAAGCTCGCGCCGGTGCGCGGCGCCGACCAGTACGTCACCGCCGGCAACGCGTCGCAGCTGTCCGACGGCGCGAGCGCCTGCGTGCTGATGGAAGCGGGCGAGGCTGCACGCGCCGGGCTTGCGCCGCTGGGCGCCTTCCGCGGCCTGGCGGTGGCCGGCTGCGAGCCCGACGAGATGGGCATCGGCCCGGTGTTCGCGGTGCCGCGGCTGCTCGCGCGCCACGGCCTGAAGGTCGAGGACATCGACCTGTGGGAACTCAACGAAGCCTTCGCCTCGCAGGCCATCTACTGCCGCGACCGGCTCGGCATTCCCGACGAGCGGCTCAACGTGAACGGGGGCTCGATCTCGGTCGGGCATCCGTTCGGCATGACGGGGGCACGGCTGGTGGGCCATGCGCTGCTCGAAGGGCGCCGCCGCAAGGCGAAGTACGCGGTGGTGACGATGTGCGTGGCGGGCGGCATGGGTGCGGCCGGCCTGTTCGAGATCTATTGAGGGCGCCGGCCATGGACCTGGATCTCACGCCCGACGACAAGGCTTTCCGCGAACAGGTGCGCGCCTTCTTCCGCGACGAGCTGCCCGCGGACATCGCCGCCAAGGTCGAGCACGACGAGCGCCTCGGCAAGGCCGACATGGCGCGCTGGCATGCGATCCTGCAGGCGCGCGGCTGGCTCGCCACCGGCTGGCCGAAGGAACACGGCGGCCCGGGCTGGAGCGCGATGCAGCGCTACCTGTTCGAGTTCGAGGGCGCCGTCGCCCAGGCGCCGCGCATCATCCAGTTTGGCATCAACATGCTCGGGCCGGTGCTCATCCGCTTCGGCACCGACGCCCAGAAGCGGCGCTGGCTGCCGCGCATCCTCGACGGCCGCGACTGGTGGTGCCAGGGCTATTCGGAGCCCGGCGCGGGCTCCGACCTGGCTTCGCTCAAGACCACGGCGGTGCGCACGGCCGACGGCTGGGTCGTCAACGGCCAGAAGACCTGGACCACGCTGGGCCAGCATGCCAACATGATCTTCTGCCTGGTGCGCACCGATGCATCGGCGCGCAAGCAGCAGGGCATCAGCTTCCTGCTGATCGACATGGACTCGCCCGGCGTCGAGGTGCGCCCGATCATCACGCTCGACGGCGAGCACGAAGTCAACGAGGTCTTCTTCACCGAGGTGCTCGTGCCGTTCGACAACCTCGTCGGCGAGGAGAACGCCGGCTGGGACTGCGCCAAGTTCCTGCTCACGCACGAGCGCAGCGGCATGGCCGGCGTCGGCTATTCCTATGCCGCGCTGCATCGGCTGAAACGCGCCGCGGCCACGCTCGTGCGCAATGGCCGGCCGCTGCTCGCGGACCGCGACTTCACCGCCCGCCTGGCGCGCGTGGAGATCGCGCTGCAGAACATGGAGACCACCAACCTGCGGCTGCTCTGGGCCGCGGCCAAGGGCGCGGCGCCCGGCGTCGAGAGCTCGATGCTCAAGATCCAGGGCACCGAGATCCGCCAGCAGATCAATGCGCTGATGCTGCGCGCGATGGGCCCGCATGCACCGCTGTTTGCCAACGACATGACCGACGCCGCCGGGCTGGACCTCGCCGGCATCGGGCCCGAAGCCGCGGCGCGCGCGGCCGTCACCTGGTTCAACAACCGGAAGCTCTCTATCTTCGGCGGCTCCAACGAGATCCAGAAGAACATCATCGCCAAGACCGTGCTGGGCCTGTGAGACCACCGCCATGAACTTCGAACACACGCACGAACGGCGCCTGCTCGCCGAGAGCATCTCGCGCTATGTCGCCCAGCGCTACGGCGAACCCGCGCGCCGGCTGGTGCCGCGCGCGGACACCACGGGCTTCGACCCGGTGCACTGGCAGGCGCTGGCCGAGATCGGCGCCGTGGGCGCGCTGTTCGGCCCCGACGACGGTGGCCTCGGCGGCAGCGCCTTCGACCTGATGGCCGTGTTCGAGGCGATGGGCCGCGGCCTCGTCTGCGAACCCTTCCTGGCCAGCCTGATGGCCGGCCGCGCGCTGTCGCACGCCAGGACGCAAGCCGGCGGCGAGGCGCATGCGGCGCTGCTCGAGGGCATTGCCGAGGGCCGCGTGCTGGCCAGCCTCGCGCACTGCGAGCCCGGCGGGCAGTGGGATCCGCTGCAGGTCGAATGCCGGGCCCGGCGCGAGGCCGATGGCTGGGTGCTCGACGGCCACAAGGCGGGCGTGCCATGGGGCGCCGAGGCGCAGGTCCTGCTGGTGTCGGCGCGCACCGCCGGTGCGCCGGGCGACCGGGGGGGCCTGTCGCTGTTCGCGCTGCCGGTGCCGAGCGCGGGGCTGGTGCTGCGCGGGCATCCCGACTTCGACGGCGGCCGTTCGGCCGATGCGGGGCTGCGCGGCGTGGTGCTGCCGGACAGCGCGCTGGTCGGGCGCGAGGGCGAGGCCGCCGCCGCGCTCGAGGCCGGCATCGGCTGCGGCATCCTGGCCGTGTGTGCCGAGGCGCTGGGCGCCATGGACGCGATGCTCGCAGGTACGCTCGACTACCTCAAGACGCGTCGGCAGTTCGGCGTGCCGATCGGCAGCTTCCAGGCCGTGCAGCACCGCATGGTCGATCTCATGCTGCAACTGGAGCAGGGGCGCTCGGCCACCATCAACGCGGCCGTCCACCTCGACGCCGCGGGCCCCGTGCGCGCGCGCCATCTCGCCGCCGCCAAGTTCACCGTCGGCACGGCTGCGCTGGCGTTCGCGCAGGAATGCATCCAGCTGCACGGCGGCATCGGCATGACCTGGGAGTTCACGCTGTCGCACCACGCGAAACGGCTGGGCCTGCTGAACTTCCAGCTCGGTGACGAAGACTTCCACCTGGCGCGCTACGCCGAGGCGATGGAGCCGGCGTCGCCCGCGCCCGCGGAGGCGCCGCTGTAGCCGGTGTCCTGCATCAAGCGTGGGATCGCGCTGGCATGGCGGACGGGACGGGGCACGAAAACTCCCCGTCACCTTCAACCCCCCTGCCTGGAGACGCCCGATGCTGGACGACATGGAGATCCGCATTCCGCAAGACGATGAGCGCATCGACATCACCGACCTGAAGGAGGTCGACTACTGGACCAAGGCCTTCGGCGTCGACGAAGCGCGGCTGCGCATGGCGGTGGCGTCCGCCGGCACGGTGAAGGACGACCTGCGGATCTACCTCGGCCTGCCCTGACGACGCAGGTGTCGGGGCCCCGGCCCCGGCCGTATCATCCGCCGATGGCCGAATCCAAGATCGCGATCTACGGCGCCATTGCGGCCAATGTCGCGATCGCCGCCACCAAGTTCGTGGTGGCCGGCATCACCGGCAGCTCGGCGATGCTGTCGGAAGGCATCCACTCGGCGGTCGATACCTTCAACGGCGTGCTGCTGCTGGTCGGCATCCGGCTCAGCAAGCGGCCGGCGACGCCCGAGCACCCCTTCGGCCACGGCAAGGAGCTGTACTTCTGGAGCCTGATCGTCGCGGTGCTCATCTTCGGCCTCGGCGGCGGCGTGTCGCTGTACGAAGGCATCCAGCACATTCGCCACCCGGAGCCGATGCGGGACCCGACCTGGAACTACGTCGTGCTCGGCCTCGCAGCGCTGTTCGAAGGCGCCAGCTTCTTCATTGCGCTGCGCGAGTTCCGGCGCCAGGCCCGCGGCGTGCCGTTCTGGCAGGCGCTCGGCCAGAGCAAGGACCCGACCACCTACACCGTTCTGGCCGAAGACTCGGCGGCCCTCGCGGGCCTCGCAGTGGCGGCGCTCGGCATCTACCTGGGCCATCGCCTCGACATGCCGGCGCTCGACGGCGCCGCCTCGGTGGTGATCGGGCTGCTGCTGGCCGGCGTGGCGGTGCTTTTGATCAGCCAGGCGCGCGGGCTGCTGATCGGCGAGGGCATTCGCCCCGAGACCGCGCGCACGATCCGCAGCCTGGCGATGCAGCAGCCCAGCGTGCACGACGTCGGCCACATCCTGTCGATGTACATCGGCGCGAACGAGGTGCTGGTGGTGATCGACCTGAACTTCAAGGAAGGCACCGCCACCGGCGAGGCCGCCGACGCGATCGCCGCCATCGAGCAGCAGGTGCGGGCGCGCTATCCGATGATCCGGCGGCTCTTCATCGAGGCGAGCGAAGAAAACGAAGAAGCGCCCGTCGGCGTTGGCTGACGGACGCTGCCGCCATTGCCTGAGCCGGCGCGCACCGGCGCGGGCCCATTGTGGCCGCTCACCCAGGAGACCGCCACCATGAACACCCCATCGCCGCAGCAGCCGCGCAAGCGCACCCCCGACGAGCCGGAGATCACGCAGGAGGAGTCGGTGCCCACCGACGGGCGCGACGTCGAAGGCGAGGAACAGATGAAGAAGGTCGGCAACGACAAGCTCCGGGAGCCGGGCGATGCCGAACGCAAGACGCCGGAAAAGTCGTAGCCCGGGCGCCCGCGCCGCGCCGTGGCGTTGTCTTCTGCAGAAGAACGGTGATGCCCTACAACCACAGCATTGCTGCCGTTGATACAAATCCTCCCGAGGCCGGCATGGCCTGCGCGATCGCAAACAGAACAGAAAAGGACTGTCTGTCCATACGATGGAGGAAAGAAGATGAAACACGACGGCGCGGCCGATTCGGCCCTGCAGGAAGAAGACCTGATGAAGGTCGGCGTGCCCGGCCTCGACGATGTGCTCGGCGGCGGGCTCACGTCCAACCGCCTCTACCTGATCGAAGGAACGCCCGGTGCCGGCAAGACCACCATTGCGCTGCAGTTCCTGCTCGAGGGCGCGAAGCGCGGCGAGTCGGTGCTCTACGTCACGCTCTCCGAGACCACGCAGGAGCTGGCCGGCGTGGCGCGCTCGCACGGCTGGGACCTGAGCGGCATCGACGTGCGCGAGATGCTGCCCTCGGAGACTGCGCTTGCGCCCGACGAGCAGTACACGATGTTCCATCCCTCCGAGGTCGAGCTCAGCGAGACGACGCTGAGGATCCTGTCCGACGTCGATGTGATCAAGCCGTCGCGTGTGGTGTTCGATTCGCTGTCGGAACTGCGCCTGCTGGCCGGCAGCTCGCTGCGCTACCGGCGCCAGATCCTCGCGCTCAAGCAGTTCTTCGCGGGCCGGCAGTGCACGGTGCTGCTGCTGGACGACATGACGGCCATGAAGCACGACCTCCAGGTGCAGAGCATCGCGCATGCGGTGCTGCGGCTCGAGCAGACCCATTCGGACTACGGCACCGCGCGGCGCCGGCTGTTGGTGAGCAAGTACCGCGGCCATCAATTCCGCGGCGGCTACCACGACTACCGCATCGAGCGCGGCGGCTTGCGCGTGTTCCCGCGGCTGGTGGCGTCGGAACATGCGCCTTCCACGAGCCAGGAGCGCATTCCGAGCGGCATCGAGGCGCTCGATTCGCTGCTGGGCGGCGGCATCGAGCGCGGCACGAGCACGCTGTTCGTCGGCGCGCCGGGCACCGGCAAGTCGACCGTGGCGGTGCAGTTCGCGCTGGCCGCGGCGCAGCGCGGCGAGTGCGCGGCACTCTTCATCTTCGACGAGAGCATCCATACCCTGCGCACGCGTTGCCAGAGCATGGGCATGGACATCGGCCCCCACATCGACTCGGGCCACATCCAGGTGCGGCAGGTCGATCCGGCCGAGCTCTCGCCGGGCGAGTTCGTGCACCTCATCCGCCTTGCAGTGACCGAGGCACACGCGGCGGTGGTGGTGATCGACAGCCTCAACGGCTATCTCAACGCGATGCCCGACGAGCGCTTCCTGATCGCGCAATTGCACGAACTGCTCTCGTACCTGGGGCAGGCGGGCGTCGCCACCTTGCTGGTGGGCGCGCAGCACGGACTCATCGGCATGCAGATGCAGACGCCGGTGGACGCGAGCTACCTGGCCGATGCGGTCGTGCTGCTGCGCTACTTCGAACTCGACGGCGAAGTGCGCCAAGCCATCTCGGTGCTCAAGAAGCGCGGCGGCGCGCACGAGCGCACCATCCGCGATTTCGCGATGACGGGCACCGGCCTCAAGGTCGGCGACTCGCTGCGCAACTTCAGGGGCATCCTCACCGGCATTCCCGTTCCCATCGACAGCCTGCAGCGCACATCGTGAGTTTTTCCACCGCATCCGTCGAGCAGCGGATCCTGCTGCGCACCGCCACGTCGAGGGATGCAGTCATGGCGGCCGCCGTGCTGGCGCGCGCGCAGGTTGCGTCGCACAGCTGCGCCACCCTGCGCGACCTGGTGCGCGGCATCCAGGAAGGCGCCGGCGCGATCATGCTGGCCGAAGAGTCGCTGTCCGATCCCGCGAGCGCGGCCCTCACGGAGGTGCTCGCAGCGCAGCCGCCGTGGTCCGACCTGCCGGTGCTCATCCTCGCGCGCCAGGGCGCCGACTCGGCGGTGATCGCCGAGACGATGGACCGGCTTGCGAACGTCACCGTCATCGAGCGGCCGGTGCGCGTGGCCTCGCTGGTCAGCACGGTGCGCACGGTGCTGCGCGCCCGCAACCGGCAATACCAGATGCGCGACCTGCTCGAGGGCCTGCGCGAGGCCGACCAGCGCAAGACCGAGTTCCTCGCCACGCTGGCGCACGAGCTGCGCAATCCGCTCGCGCCGATGAGCACCGCGCTGACGCTGCTGACGCGCAAGCCCCACGAGCCCTCGGAAGCGCTGCGCTATTACGAGCTCATGGGCCGGCAGATCGAGCACATGGTGCGGCTCGTGAACGACCTCATGGAGGTGTCGCGCATCACGCGCGGGAAGATCGAGCTGCGCATGGAAGCGGTGGCGCTCGACGCCGTCATCAAGGACGCGGTCGAGCTGAGCCGGCCCCTGCTCGAAGGCGCCAGGCACGCGCTGGAACTCGATCTCGGCGACGAGCGGCTCGTGGTGCGCGGCGACGGCGTGCGCCTGACGCAGGTGTTCTCGAACCTGCTCAACAACGCCGCCAAGTACAC
>CAMLCW010000068.1 GCA_946478645.1 uncultured Variovorax sp. | reverse complement strand
TCGACATGCTCAAGGAGCACGGCTGGTCGGCCAGCCGCTGCATCCCGCACGGCGGGCACCAGATGTCGCTCAACATCGCTGCCGGGCTGGGCCTGGGCGGCAACGAGTCGTACCCCGACCTGTTCCAGCCCTTCGGCGGATTCCCCGACGGCGTGAATGTCGAGAACAGTTTCGTGACGCTGCCCGACCTGCCCGGCATCGGCTTCGAGGGCAAAGCCGATCTGTATCGCGAGATGCAGGCGCTGTCGGCCTGAGGCGCCATCCCAGACCCCCACCGAAGGAGACAAAAGACCATGAACAACAAGAAATTCTGGCGCCGCGGCGTCGGCTTCGCCGCACTCTGCTTTGCTTCGCTGGCCTGCGCCGAGTTTCCCGACAAGCCGGTCACGCTGATCGTGCCTTTCGCGGCCGGCGGCCCGAGCGACAAGATCGCCCGCGACCTGGCCGAGGCGCTGCGCAAGCCGCTCGGCCAGACCGTGGTGGTCGAGAACGCGCCCGGCGCGGGCGGCACGATCGGCTCGGCCAAGGCCGCGCGTGCCGCGCCCGACGGCTACACGCTGCTGGTGCATCACATCGGCATGGCCACCGCGCCCGCGCTGTACCGCAAGCTCAGCTACAAGGTGCCCGAAGACTTCGAGACCCTGGGCCTCATCAACGAAGCGCCCTCGGTGCTGATCGGCAGGCCGAGCCTCGCGGCCGGCAGCTTCGCCGAGCTGCGCCGGTGGATCGCGTCGAGCGGCGGCAAGGTCAACCTCGCCAACGCGGGCGTCGGCTCTGCCTCGCACCTGTGCGGCCTGATGCTGCAGAGCGCGCTCAAGACCAGCATGACGCCCGTGCCCTACAAGGGCACCGCGCCCGCGATGACCGACCTCATCGGCGGCCAGGTCGACGTGATGTGCGAACAGGCGACCAACGCCGTGCCGCAGATCGAGGGTGGAAAGGTCAAGGTCTACGGCATCACCAGCCGCGAACGGCTGCCGCTCGCGGCGCTGAAAGACACGCCGACCTTGTCAGAGGCCGGCCTGAAGGACTTCGACGTGCAGGTGTGGCACGGCCTCTACGCGCCGCGCGGCACGCCGCCCGCCGTGCTCGGCAAGCTCAACGCCGCACTGCGCGCCGCACTGAAGGACCCCGAGCTGATCAAGCGCGAGGAGGCGCTGGGACTCAGCATCGTCAACGACGAGCGGCTCGAGCCGGCAGGGCACAGGAAGTACCTCGAGGCCGAGAAGGTGCGGTGGTCGAAGGTGATCAAGGAGGCGGGGGAGTACGCCGACTGACCGGGCGAAGAACCGGTGAGAGTTGCGGGAGGCGATCGGCAACGGCGGAAGCGAGGTGGATGGTCGATTGGCTCAGCCGTGCCTACGAGCCCGCGCTCAAGCTGCACTGAACGACAGCGTGGCATGGTGACCGGAGGGGCAGCCAGAGAAGCTTCGTGCTCCCCATCCGCGTCCCCGCTTCAAACCAGGCCCGGTCGCACGCCCATTCGCCGTTTGCCGGGATGTCCACCTACGGTGATATGCGGCTTTCACGCAGCGCCGCACCGCAGCCGGATCGACACCCTGCTTGCTTGTCTATGCAGGAGTTGCCATGTTCAGGTTGATCAAGATCGCAACGTTGGCCTGGATGGCCGTCAAGTGGTACCGGCGCAAGACGGCGCCCGCCGGGGCGAGCATGCATTCGTCCGGCCCGGGCGCTGCACGCGTGCCGAACAGGAGGGGCTGACCGCGCGAGGCGAAGCCAGGCCGGGCTGACGTGGACCGCGTCGACGATCGGTCGATGGAGAGCGCAGCCCGTTCCGGCGCCCTGGCAGCAGAGCATGTGGCGTCCGCCTTCGGTGTCGGGCTCGGCCGTGCGCTGCCCACGCCTTCGAGCACGACCAGCCAGGCAGCCACTCGTCCGTCGCCGCGTTGCGTGTCACCCTCAAACGAAGTAATGTGCGGACCCTCAACGACTTCAGGGCATCCCTCATGGCAACACCTGGCATCCAGATTGTCGAGGCGGCCGATGAAGCCCGCGCCATTGCTGCCGTGGTGCTGGCGTTCGGCTCGGACCCGGCGGCGCGCTGGACATGGCCCGAGCCCGAGCAGTACCTCCGGCACTTCCCGGCCTTCGTCCGCGCCTTCGGTGGCAAGGCGTTTGCCCATGGGAGCGCCTATGGCGTGGACGGCCATGCGGGGGCGGCGCTGTGGCTGCCGCCGGGAGTCCGTCCCGATGAAGAAGCGCTGATGGCCCTGCTGCAGCGCACGGGATCGGCGGGGTTCAAGCGTGACGGCCCCGCGGTGTTCGAGCAGATGGA
Organism: uncultured Variovorax sp.; assembly: GCA_946478645.1. The sequence goes on along the minus strand of CAMLCW010000068.1, from coordinate 14,368 downwards.
CCAGTACCACCCGCAAGAGCCGCATTGGTATCTGCCGTTCATAGGGGTCGATCCCTCTCGTCAGGGCGAGGGGTTCGGTGCGGCCCTGATGGAACACTCCCTCGCTCCGTGCGACCGCAGCGGCGGGGTGGCTTACCTCGAGTCGTCCAACCCGAAGAACATCCCGCTGTATGAGCGGCACGGATTCGAGTTGCTGGGCAAGATCCAGGTGGGAACGTCGCCCCCCATCTTCCCGATGCGCCGCGCACCGCGGCGGTGAGCGGCCCAAGGAGTGCCATATGGATGAACGGATCGAGCGATCCGATCTGCTGTCGGCCCTGACGACCGAGCACTTCGTGCTGCAGACGGCAAACAACTCGACGTATTCGGAGGCCGCCGCGCGAAGCACGCTGTATGTCATGGCGCTTTCGAGCTCGCTGGTAGGCATCGGTTTTGTCGCCGGCTCCACGGACCTGCTGATCCCGTTCGCTGCGATCGTGCTTCCCGTGGTGTTCCTGCTGGGTGTCTTCACCGTCGTGAGGCTCGTGGAAACCGCCCTTGAAAGCATGGATTGCATGCAGGGTATCGCGCGGATCCGTGGCTACTACCGCAGCCTGGGCCCGGAGGCAGCCCTCTTTTTCGCAGCCGAACACGGCCGGTGGCCCGAAACGGAAGGCTCCGCGCTCAGGCAGGGATTCGTGCTGGCCTGCTTCGGCACCACCGCGAGCATGATTGCCGTCATCAACAACGCGGTCGCCGGCGCCGGTATCACGTTCCTGCTGCGCTTCCTGGCGCCCTCTACGTCCTACTGGGTCGCCGGCTTGTCCGGCATCTTCACCGCTGTGGCGCTGACGTTCCTGTTCTACGCGTACCAGCGCTGGCGCATCGAAGAGCGGTCTGGAACGCGGCCGTCCGACTGACCGCGCCGAAAGAAAGCAGGCGTTCTACGTGGTGCTGGAGCACGTATCGCTGATCGGCGGGCTCATGGTGGCCGCCGCGCGCGAGCGCTGTCGTACAGGTCAGCGCTGCAACGCCGCCTGCCGCCTGAACTCGCTCGGGCTGCCGCCCGTGTGCGCGCGGAACACGCGGCTGAAGTGCGAGAGGTTGCCGAAGCCCGCGCCCAGCGCGATGTCGGTGATGGAGCGCGTGGCGTTCGCGGGATCGATCAGGTCGCGAATGCTGGCGGCCAGGCGCTGGTGCTGGATGTAGCCGGTGAGCGTGTCGTCGTCGCCCTCGAAGGCCTGGTGCAGCAGGCGCTTGCTGCAGCGCAGTGCCAGCGCGATGCCGTCGATCGACAGCGCGGGGTCGCGCAGGTTCTGCGCCACGTGGCGCTGGATGCGGTCCTTCAGCGCCTCGCGCTGGGTCTGGGCGGTACCCTGGCCCGCGAGCTCCATGAGCGACAGGCGCACCAGCTGGATCAGCAGCTCGCCTGCGCCGCGCGCGGCGGCCTCGCTCATGTAGGGAAGCTCGAGGTACGTGTTGCGCATGGTCTCCAGCGCCACGCGCGAGATGCCGCTGTCGCCGCCGATGCGCCGCGCGACGAGATCGCGCAACGGCAGCGCGGGCGAGGCAATCTGGTCCTTTGGCAGCATCACGATGAGATGGTCGCTGCGCTCGGGGTTGGCCACGGTGTAGTCGAGCGTGGTGTCGTACAGCGTCCAGCCGCCCGCGCGCACCGCCGCGGCGCGCCCGCGCTGCGTGACCTCGGCCGAGCCCTGCCAGGGCGCGACGATCTTCAGGTACGGCGCGTCGCTCAGGCGCGCCATCTTCGTGGTCCGCAGGACGCGGTGCCGGTTGGCCTCGAGCCGCGTGAGGATCACGTCGCCCGCGTGCGAGGACGCGAGGTGGCCGTCGAAATCGCTGTCGCCGTAGAGGTCGGAGCCGAGCCCGCCGAAGTGGCGCCACACCCACTCGCACCACAGCGGCCCGCGCTCCTTCGGCGGGATCGGGTCGGTGGACAGGAGCAGGGACGCGGCCATGGGACGAAGAAAAAAAGAAGGGAGGACGAATCGGGGATTGCAGCACGGCGCCGGATGCCGCGCATTGTGGAGCGCCCGGAAGGCACCTGCCCTTGCGGGTTAACCACTAGGCACCTGCACGCTGCGTCAAGTGCTTTGTGCGCGCCGGGCACAGCGGCCGGGGGCGTGCGTTCCTACGATCCCGGCCAGTGGGCGCATACCGACGCCCGGAAGGAGACCTCCATGCTTCACCCCACCCGCCGCCACTGGCTCCAGGGCACGGCCACCGCACTGGGCGCGGCCGCCGTCGCCCCGCAGCTGTTCGCGCAGAGCGCCCCCGTGCGCATCGGCTACGCCATCGCCCGCACCGGCCCCTGGGCCGCGGGCGCGCAGGTGAGCCAGGAGCCCAACTACCTGCTGTGGACCGAGCAGGTCAACGCCGCGGGCGGCCTGTCGGTGAAGGGCGCAAGGCGGCCGATCGAACTCATCGGCTACGACGACCGCAGCGAGACCGAGACCTGCGTGCGCACCTTCGAGAAGCTCATGGGCAGCGACAAGGTCGACCTCGTGCTGCCGCCCTGGGGATCGGGCGCCAATTTCGCGATCGCGCCGCTGGCCAACCGCTTCGGCTATCCGCTGCTGGCGCCCACGGCCCTGTCGCGCAAGCTCATCGACATGCGCCTGCCCTTCTTCTTCTCGCTGCTGCAGCAGCCCGACAAGATGATGGGCGCGCTGGTCGACATGCTGGTGGCAAGCAACGTGAAGACGATCACCATCGTCTACATGGACGACCTGTTCGGGCTCGAGAACTTCGCGGCGCTGAACAACGCGCTGAAGAAGACGCAGATCCAGGTGCTCGACCGCAAGAGCTACCCGCTCGGCGTGAAAGACCTCGCGCCCGTCCTGCGCAGCATGAAGGACCTGAACCCCGATGCCTTCATCGGCATCACCTACCCGCCCGACACCATCCTCGCGAGCCGGCAGGCGCGCGAGGTGGGCTTCAACCCGAAGTACTTCTATGCCTCGGTGGGCACCGCCTTCCAGCTCTACAAGAACGTGATGGCCGCCAACACCGAGGGCGTGATCGGCATGGGCTCGTGGAACGGCAAGACCAGCCCCGAGGCCAAGGCGTACTTCGACGCGCACACGAAGAAGTTCGGCAAGGAGCCCGACCGCTGGGCCAGCGGCCACGCGTGGGCCGGCCTGCAGATCCTGCAGCAGGCGGTGGAGAAGGCGGGCCTCGACCGCAAGGCGCTGCGCGAGCAGATCGCGAAGAACGAGTTCAAGACCATCCTCGGGCCGATCCGTTTCGAGGGCAGCGAGAACGCATCGATTCCCGGCACCGTGTCGCAGTGGCAGGGCAGCGACTTCGAGGTGGTGTGGCCGAAAGACCGCGCCACCGCGCAACTGATGCCCAAGCCGGCCTGGAAATAACAGCGTGTCGTTCTCTGGATGGGCCGAGCTGCTGGCCGGCGGATTGATCACGGGCGGCATCTATGCGCTGGTGGCCATCGGACTGAACCTGCAATACGGGCTGATGCGCATCATGAATATCTCGCACGGCGAGTTCCTGATGCTCGGCGCCTTTCTCGCGTGGTGGGCCCACACGGCGCTGGGCGTCTCGCCGCTCCTGTTCATGCCGGTGGCCTTCGCCCTGCTGATGGCGCTGGGCATGGCGGTGCACTGGCTGTGCTTCCGGCAGGTGGCGGCGCGCGCCGCGAACGTCGACGTGTTCGAGGCACGCAGCCTGATGGTCGGCTTCGGCCTGATGTTCCTCGTGCAGAACGCCGCCCTGCTCGTGTGGGGCGGCGACCTGCGCGGCTACGACTACCTGGCCGAGCCGGTGCAGCTGGGCGAGATGCGCTTCACCGCCAACAAGCTGGTGCTGTTCGGCGTGGCGCTGGCGCTGAGCCTCGTGCTCGTCGCGCTGCTCAAGCTCACGCTGCTGGGCAAGGCGGTGCGCGCGCTGATGCAGTCGCCGACCGGCGCGCAGCTCGTGGGCATCAACACCAGGCGGCTGCACCCGCTGATGTTCGGCATCGGCCTGGGCCTGTCGGGCGTGGCCGGCGCGCTGCTGTCGATGACCTATGAAATCTCGCCCTCGATGGGCGAGCCCTACACGGTGACGGCGCTGATCGTCATCACCCTCGGCGGCTTCGGCAGCATCGCGGGCAGCCTCGTCGGCGGCCTGCTGCTGGGCGTGGTCGAAGCGCTGGGCATGCACTACACGAGCCCCTCGCTCAAGATGCTGCTGTCGTATGCCGTGTTCATCGGCGTGCTGATCTGGCGGCCCAACGGACTGTTCTCCCGCCAATGATTTCACTCTTTCAAAACAAGCCGTGGTGGGTGCTGTGCATCGGCCTCGCGCTGGCGGCCGCCCTGCCGTGGATCGCCAGCGAATTCATCGCCTCGGTCGCGCTCGGCTGCCTGATGTACATCGCGCTGGCCACGAGCTGGTCGTTGTTCTGCGGTGCCACACGCTACCTGTCGCTCGCCACCTCGGCCTTCTTCGGCCTGGGCGCGTATGCGAGCGCGACACTGCTCGAAGTGCTGCCGTGGCCGCTGGTCATCCTGAGCGGCGCGGCCATCGCGAGCGCCGTGGCGGTGCTGATGGGCGCAGCCGTGCTGCACCTGCGCGGCACCTACTTCGCGGTGCTGACCTTCGGCATGACCGAGCTGATCCGCCATGCGGTCACCTTTGTCGAGAAGCAGGTCTCGGGCACCGTGGGCCGCGTGCTGGCGGTAGTGCCGTCGAACGAGACGGTGTACCTCACGGTGCTGGCGATCGCGGCCGCGGCCATCGCCACCGCGCTGCTCGTGAAGCGCAGCCGCTTCGGCCTCGCGCTGGCCGGCATCGGCGCCGACGAGCAACGTGCGCAGACGCTGGGCGTCGACACGCGCCGCGTGAAGATCGCGGGCTTCGCGCTCACCGCCGCCTTCGCCGGCGCGGTCGGCGCGGCCATGGCCGTGCGCTGGACCTACATCGAGCCCGCGGCCGTGTTCAGCCCCTTCATCGGCTTCCAGACCGTGCTGATCGCGATGATCGGCGGCGCCGCCAGCATCGGCGGTCCGGTGGCGGCGGCCGTCGTGTTCAGCCTGCTGTCGGAAACGCTGCGGCTGCAGCTGCCCTACGGCTACATGATGGTGCTGGGGCTGCTGCTGATCCTGTGCGTGATGTACCTGCCCAACGGCCTCGCGTCGCTGTGGCAGCGCAAGCGCGCGGCCCTGCGGAGGCATGCGCCATGAACGCAGCCCCTCTGCTCGAAGCCCGCGAACTCACGGTGCGCTTCGGCGGTCTCACGGCCGTCGATGCCGTGAGCGCGGCCTTCCATGCCGGCGAGCTCGTCGGCATCATCGGCCCGAACGGCGCCGGCAAGACGACCTTCTTCAACGCGATCTCTGGTGTGGTCCTGCCGACGTCAGGACACCTGCTCGTCGAAGGCGATGTCGACCTGACACGGCGCGGGCCGCACCTGTACGCCGCGCACGGCATCGCGCGCACCTTCCAGACGCCGCGCGTGATGGCCGACATGACGCTCGAAGACAACGTGCGCTTCGGCATGCAGTTCGCCGGACGCCGCCGCGCGCCCATCGCGGGCCTGGGCAGCACCGGCGAGATCCTCGACATGCTGGGCCTGGCCGGCCTTGCAACGCAGACCGCGGCCGAGGTGACGCCCTCGCAGCAGCGGCTGCTCGAGATCGGCATGGCGCTCGGCACCCGGCCGCGTGTGCTGCTGCTCGACGAAGTGGCGGCCGGCCTCACCGAGGCGGAGGTCGATGCGATGGCCAGGCGCATCCGCCGCCTGCGCGACGACCACGGCCTCACGGTCGTGTGGATCGAGCACGCGGTGACCACGCTGCTGAAGTACGTCGAGCGCGTGCTGGTGCTGCACCAGGGCCGCAAGATCGCCGACGGCACGCCGGCCGAGGTGGTGCGCGATGCCGGCGTGGTCGAGGCCTACCTGGGCGACGAGATGGAGGCCAAGGCATGAGCGCAACATCCATGACCGTGCGCGGCCTTGCGGCCGGCTACCACGGCTTCCAGGTCATCCAGGGCCTGGACCTCGACGTGACGCCCGGCGTCACCGTCGTGCTCGGGCCCAACGGCGCGGGCAAGACCACGCTGCTGAAGGCGCTCGCGGGGCTGCTGCCGCGCACGGGCGACGCCATGCTCGACGGCGCGGCCCTGCCATCCGCCGACGCCACCGCCTGCGTGCGCCGCGGGCTGGCGCTGGTGGCCGAAGGCAGGCAACTGTTCCCGCAGATGACCGTCACCGAGAACCTCGAGCTCGGCGGCTGGCTCGTTCCCGCACGGCTGCGCGCCGAGCGCCTGGCGCGCGCCTTCGACGACTTTCCGCGTTTGAAGGAACGCGCCACGCAGCTCGCCGGCACCATGAGCGGCGGCGAGCAGCAGATGGTCGCCGTGGCGCGCGCCCTGATGAGCGGGCCGCGCCTGCTGATGCTCGACGAGCCCTCGCTCGGCCTCGCACCGCGCATGGTCGACGAGCTGCTGGCGATCGTGCGCCGCATCGCCGGCCAGGGCGTGACCGTGCTGATGGTCGAGCAGAACGTGCGCAAGGCGCTGCAGGCCGCCGACCGCGGCTATGTGCTCGAACGCGGTCGCGTGGTCGCCGCGGGCGAGGCGCAGGCGCTGCTGCATTCCGACGCCGTGCGCCAGGCCTACCTGGGCGTGGCCTGAACGAGCGCCCCCCTTCTTCTTCTTTCGCAAAGGACACCCCATGACCGACATCTCCATGCTCATCGACGGCGAACGCCGCGCTGCCATCGGCGGCGCGACCTTCGAGCGGCGCAACCCGCTGGACGGCGGCGTCGCCACGCGCGCCCCCGCAGCCGCGCCCGCCGATGCGGTGGCCGCGGTCGAGGCCGCGCACCGCGCCTTCGCCGCCTGGTCGCAGACCGGCCCCAATGAACGCCGCGCGCTGCTGCTGAAGGCCGCGCACGCGCTCGAGGCGCGAGCCGACGCCTTCGTGCAGGCCATGGCGCGCGAGACCGGTGCCTCGGCGCTGTGGGCCGGCTTCAACGTGCACCTCGCGGCCGGCATCCTCACCGAGGCGGCCTCGCTCACCACGCAGATCGCGGGCGAGGTCATTCCGTCCGACGTGCCCGGCAGCCTCGCCATGGGCGTGCGGCAGGCCGCGGGCGTGGTGCTGGGCATCGCACCATGGAACGCGCCCGTGATCCTGGCCACCCGCGCCATCGCCACGCCGCTGGCCTGCGGCAACACCGTCGTGCTCAAGGGCTCCGAGCTGTGTCCCGAGACGCATGCGCTCATCATCGAAGCGCTGGCCGAGGCCGGCCTCCCCAAGGGCGCCGTCAACTTCGTGACCAACGCGCCGGCCGATGCGGGCGCCGTGGTCGAGGCCATGGTCGCGCACCCCGCGGTGCGGCGCGTCAACTTCACGGGCTCCACGCGCGTGGGCCGCCTCATCGCGCAGACCTGCGCCACGCACCTGAAGCCCGCCGTGCTCGAACTCGGCGGCAAGGCGCCCTTCGTGGTGCTCGACGACGCCGACATCGACGCGGCCGTGGACGGCGCGATCTTCGGCGCCTTCGCCAACTCGGGGCAGATCTGCATGTCGACCGAGCGCATCGTCGTCGACAACGCCGTTGCCGACGCGTTCGTTTCGAAGTTCGCGGCCCGCGCGCAGGCCCTGCCGCTGGGCGATCCGCGCGAAGGCCCCGTGGTGCTGGGCTCGGTGGTCGACATGGCCACCGTGACGCGCTGCAACGCACTGATCGACGACGCGCTCGCCAAGGGCGCGGTGCTCGTGTGCGGCGGCAAGGCGCAGAACACCCTGATGCCCGCGACCGTGCTAGACCGCGTCACTCCCGCCATGGCCATCTACCGCGAAGAATCCTTCGGGCCGGTGAAGGCCGTCGTGCGCGTGGACGGCGTCGAGGAAGCCGTGGCAGTGGCCAACGACAACGAATTCGGCCTCTCGTCCGCCGTCTTCGGCCGCGACGTGGCGCGCGCATGGAACGTGGCGCAGCGCATCGAGGCGGGGATCTGCCATGTCAACGGACCCACCGTGCACGACGAGGCGCAGATGCCGTTCGGCGGGGTCAAGGCATCGGGCTATGGCCGCTTCGGCGGGCGGGCGGGCGTGGAGGCGTTCACCGAGCTGCGGTGGATCACGCTGCAGATGGCGCCTCGGCACTATCCGTTCTGACGCGGGCCGCAGCCGGCGCGCCGGCCGCGCGCGGACTTCGGACGGTGAAGCCGATGGCCTCCTTTTTGTAAGGCTTTAGGCCTACATGACGGCAGGCAGATGGCGCAATGCGCCTCCACAGGCAGGCAGATAGTTTGTGATTTCTTTGACATACATGTGTCAACAAATCACCTGTCCCGCCGATGCCGCCCGTGCTGCGCAGGCTTGGACGCCCAACCGGAGCAATGGATGCCGCTTTATTTTTTGATGCGCCTGCAGCATGTGCGCCTCCCCGTTCGCGTGGGATGCCCCGACGAACTGCGCCAGGTCGCGGTGCTCGTCGCCACGGGCCTGATCGAGGCCGAGATCGCGCCACCCGACCCGTCGGGGCGCTACGCCCTGCCACGATTGGCGACCGTGCTGCGCATCACCGAGGAAGGCCGCGCCGAGCTCGCCGCCATGAACCGCACGCCCGCGCCCCGGCCGCAAGCGCCGCGCCCGCGCCGAGGCCTGCAGCTGATGTGAAGGGAAGCAAAGACCGGCTCCGCGCCGCGGCGGGGTACCCAGCAGGCTACCCAGGGTGAATTGCATCCACAATCCTTAGCAAAAGGAGCATGCAATGCCGTCTGCCAACGATTTTGAGTCCATGTTCGAGTTCGCGCCGATGTCGCTGTGGCTCGAGGACTACAGCGGCCTGAAGCGCCTGTTCGACGCCTGGCGCGCCGACGGCGTGGTCGATGTCGTGGCGCACCTGAAGGCCGATCCGCAGCGCGTGCGCGACTGCATGGCGCATCTCCAGGTGGTGAGCGTCAACCGCAGCACGCTGTTGCTGTTCGGCGCGCGCGACCAGGCCGAGCTGCTGTCGCAGCTGCACAGCGTGTTCCGCGACGACATGGCGGCGCCGGTGATCCTCGAGCTCGAGCAGCTCTGGCACGGCAACCTGTGCTTCGACAACCAGAGCTTCAACTACACGCTCGACGGCCGCCGGCTCGACGTGCACGTGCGCGTGCGCGTGCTGCCGGGGCACGAGGCGTCGTGGGAACGCGTGCTGGTGTCGCTCGAGGACGTCACGGCCCGGGTGCAGGCCGAGCGGCTGCGCGACGAAAGCGAGCGCTATGCGCGCGAGCTGTTCGAGCGCTCGCCGGTGTCGCTCTGGGTCGAGGACTTCAGCGCCGTCAAGCTGCTGCTCGACGACATCCGCGCGCGCGGCATCACCGACTTCGGCACCTTCCTCAAGGTGCATCCCGAGTTCGTGACGCGCTGCATGAAGGAGATCCGCGTCATCGACGTCAACCGCGAGACGCTGCGCATGTTCGCCGCCGCCGACAAGGACACGCTGCTGCAGAACCTTTCGGACGTCTTCCGCGACGAGATGCACGACTCGTTCGCCGAGCAGCTGCAGGACCTGTGGAACGGCAAGATGCAGCAGCAGCGCGAGGTGGTCAACTACGCGCTGACGGGCGACCTGGTCAACATCCACATGCAGTTCTCGGTGCTCGACGACCGCCTCGACACGTGGGACCTGGTGCTGGTGTCGCTCATCGACATCACGGCGCGCAAGAAGGCCGAGGCCTACCTCGAATACCTTGGCAAGCACGACGTGCTGACGCAGCTGCGCAACCGCGCGTTCTTCAGCGAGGAGCTGAACCGCCTCTCGCGCAAGGGACCGTGGCCCGTGTCGGTGCTGGTGATCGACATGAACGGCCTCAAGCCGGTGAACGACGAGGAAGGCCATGCCGCCGGCGACGCGCTGCTGCGCCGCGTGGGCGAGGTGCTCGCCAAGGCGGTCGACGAGCCCGGCTGGCCCGCGCGCATCGGCGGCGACGAGTTTGCCGTGGTGCTGCCGCGCACCGACGAGCGCGGCGCGGAAGCCGTGCGCGAGCGCATCGTGTCGATGCTCGAGCTCAACAACCAGTTCTATGCGGGCCACACGGGCCGGCTGCTGCACCTTGCGATCGGCATGGCCACCTGCGAGGCCGGCGAGCCGCTCGATGCCGCCTTGCAGCGCGCGGACCGCGCGATGTACGAGGACAAGACGCGCTATTACCGCGAGAACCCCGGCGAATCGCGGCGGCAGCAGCTCGCCGACGCGGCACCGGGCGACAGCCGCTTCTGAGCGCCGCCTTCGCCGCACAGAAGATGCCCTTGGCGAGCGAGAGCGCCAAGGTTCAGACCACGCCTTGCGCGCGATAACGCGCCACGTCGCCAGCGCTGAGCCCCAGCAGATCGCGAAGCACCTCGTCGGTGGCGTCGCCCAGCGTCGGCGGCGCCCTCCCATAGACCGGCGGCGTGCCTTGCAGCCGAAGCGGACTCGCGATGGTCGCCACTGTGCCGCCATCGGCGCGCGGAAGGTCCACGCGCAGGCCGCGATGCCGCACCTGCGGATCGTCGAACACCTGCCGGTAATCGTTGATGCGCCCGCAGGGCACGCCGTGCGCTTCGAGGCGCTCGATCCACGCCTCGGCCGGTCGCATCAGCATCGTGCGTGCGAGCTCGGGAATCAGCGCTTCGCGGCCCGTGATGCGTCCGGTCACCTTGTGCCAGCGCGGGTCCTCAGCCAGGTCGGGGCGCTCGATGGCAGCGCAGTACTGCTGCCATTGGCGGTCGTTTCCGACGGCGACCACGATCTCCCCGTCCTGCACGGCGAACACCTGGTAAGGCACCAGGCTCGCATGCGCATTGCCGTAGCGATGCGGCACCTTGCCGCTGGCCAGGTAGCCGGTAACCTGGTTGCCGCCGAGCGCAACGATGCAGTCCAGCAGCGCCATGTCGATGTACTGGCCCTTGCCAGACACAGTGCGGTGCTGCAGTGCCGAGAGGATCGCGATGGTCGCGTACATGCCGGTGATCACGTCGGCAATGGCGATGCCGGTTTTCTGCGGGCCGCCGCCGGGCAGGCCGTCACGCTCGCCGGTGATGCTCATCAGACCGCCGATCGCCTGGAAGACGAAGTCGTACCCCGGCTTGTGGGCGCTCGGCCCCTCCTGTCCATAGCCGGTGATCGAGCAATAGACGAGGCCCGGGTTCACTTCCGCCAGGCTCGTATGGTCCAGGCCATAGCGCTTCAGGTCGCCGATCTTGTAGTTCTCGACCACCACGTCGCTGATCTTCGCGAGGCTGCGTATGAGTGCCTGCCCTTCCGGACGCGAGATGTCGACGGTGATCGACTTCTTCCCGCGGTTCGCGGCCGCGTAGTAGGTGGAGTCCACGCTGTCCGCGAGCGCCGCGTCCTTGGTCCAGGGCGGTCCCCAGGCACGTGTGTCGTCGCCGACGTTCGGCCTTTCGACCTTGATCACCTCGGCGCCCATGTCGGCCAAGTTCTGGGTGCACCAGGGCCCCGCCAGCACGCGCGACAGGTCGAGCACGCGAAGATGGGACAGCGCACCGGGCCCCGACGGTCGAGGCGCCGCTTCAATGGTTGGCATGGCAGCGCTGCTATTCAACTTTGATCCCGGCGTCGGCAATGACCTTCGACCACTTCGTGATCTCCCCATCCACGAAGGCCGCGAATTCCGGTTGCTTCATCGCGCCCGGCTCGGCGCCCTGCTTCGCCAGCTGCGCACGCACCTGCTCCGCATGCAGCGCCTCGACCACGTCGGCGGAAATCTTGCTGCTCAGCTCGGGCTTCATGCCACCGGGCGCATACAGGCCGAACCAGGCCGTCGCCTCGAAGCCCTTGACGCCAGCTTCGTCCACGGTCGGAACGTTGGGCAGGGCCGGCGAACGCTTCGCCGAAGTGACGGCCAGCGCGCGCAGCTTGCCCGCCTGGATGTGCGGCAGCACACCCGGCACCGAATCGAACATCACCGGAATCTGCCCGCCCAGCAGGTCGTTCAACGCGGGCGCCGCACCCTTGTAGGGGATATGGACCATGTCGACGCCCGCCATCGACTTGAACAGTTCACCAGAGAGGTGGTTCGCCCCGCCCGTGCCCGCCGAGCCGAAGCTCACCTGCCCGGGACGGGCCTTGGCGTGACGGATCAGTTCGCCGACGTTCTTCGCGGGAAAGTTCGGGTTCACCACCAGCACGTTGGGCACCGAGGCCACCAGGGCCACGGGGGTGAAGTCGGTGCGGGTGTTGTACTTCAGGCTCTTGTACAGCGCCGGATTGATCACGTGGTGGGTGGCGGTGAGCATGAGCGTGTAGCCGTCGGCCGGCATGCGCGTGAGTTGCTCCGAGAAGATGGTGCCGCTGGCGCCCGCCCGGTTCTCGACCAGCACGGTCTGGCGCCACTTCTGGGACAGCTCGTTGGCCAGGAGCCGCGCGAGGATGTCGGTGGTGCCGCCGGGCGGAAAGGGCACGACGATTTTCACCGGCTGTGCCGGGAAGGCCTCTGCGCTGGCAGCGCCCGGGACCGCGGCGGCCATGGCGGCAAAGGCTGCAAAGCCCGCCGAACCGAAAAGCGCCTTCAGGCGTTGGATGTTCACGACGTATGTCTCCTTGGCTGTTGTTCATCGAGCGGACCGGCCGGCCGCCGCGCTCAGGACGTGAGGGGGAACTCCACCATCGCCTCGCCCACGGCGACGGTTTCGCTGCGCTGGTTGAGCACCAGAACTTCCAGCGTGGCCCAGCGGCTCGTGTCGGTCTTGCGCAGTTCCTTGACCGTGGCGCTCGGCGTGATGGTGTCGCCCGGCTTCACCGGCGCCTTCCAGCGCGTCTCGAGCCGCCGCTGCACGCCGCCCGCCTCGTACAGCCAGTCGGTCAGCATCTTCGTGATCACTCCGAAGTTGTTCATGCCGTGCATGATGATTCCGCCGAACTGCGTCTTGCCGAAGCTCCCCTTCATGTAGTCGTCGTCGAGGTGCAGCGGATTGAAATCGAGCGACGCTTCGCAGAAGTCGCGGATCGACTCGCGCGTGGGGGAAAAGGGAACGCCCTGGATCTGGACGCCCGGCGTGAGGGTTTCGAATGCGTGTGTCATGTCGGTCCTTAGATCGGGCGAATGGTCTGGCCGCGGCCCGAGCAAATCACTTCGTTGTTCTGGTTGAAGAAGACGTTGTCGTGCACCACGAACAGTCGGTCCTTCTTGATGAACTTGTCCAGTGCGCGTGCCTCCAGGCGGATGGTGTCGCCGGGTCGCGCGGGGATGTTGTAGCTCCACGACTGGCCGGCGTTCACCGTGCCGGGCGTGCGCATCCAGTCGTCCGTAGGTGTGCAGGCGAACATGAGCAGGATGTGGATGGGCGGCGGCGCGATGAGGCCGCCGTACACGCTCTTGCGTGCGTACGCCTCGTCGAAATAGAGCGGGTGCATGTCACCCACCACGCGGCAGTACTTCTGGATGGCCTCCAGCGTGAGCGTGTAGGGAAGCGTCTTGCGCGGTTCACCGGGAACGATCTGATCCCAGGTCTTGCGCAGCTCGGCGTCCTTCCAGAAGTCCGTCTCGAATGTCGTCTCTTGCATCGCTTGATTTCTTCGGTTGCGTCATCGGTCTGGCCATCTGCTACAATGACCGCTTAGCGGATATTTACATCCGCCTGACGGTCATTATTGAAGCGCGCATCTGACGTTGTCAAGCGCGCGGGAGTTCTTCATGGCAACACCGGAAAGCGAGTCGTTCGTACGTTCCTTCGCCCGCGGCCTGCAGGTGATCGAAGCCCTGGGCCATGGGCCGGGGCGACAGACGCTGGCGGAAGTTGCGGACGCCGTGGGCCTGCCGCGCACGGCGATCCGGCGTTTCTTGCTGACGCTGGTCGACCTGGGCTTCGTGCGCAGCGACGACAAGCGCTATTGGCTCACTCCGCGCGTGTTGCGGCTGGGCATGTCGTATCTCTCTTCGCTGCCCTACTGGCGCGAGGCACAGCCTGCGCTGGAGGAGCTGTCATCGCGCGTGCACCAGTCATGCGCGCTGTCGGTCATCGACGGCGAAGACATCGTTTATGTGCTGCGGCAGCATGCCAAGCGCATCCTGCCGATGAGCCCGTCGCTCGGCAGCCGGCTGCCCGCGCACGCCGTGTCGATGGGGCGCGTGCTGCTGGCAGGCCTGCCCGGCGAGAGCATCGACGCCTACCTGGACAACGCAACGCTCAAGGCACGCACGAGCAGCACCATCGTCGACCGCGCCCGGCTTCGCGAAGAGATCCTCAAGGTGCGGACGCTGGGCTACGCCTGGGTTGACGGGGAGCTCGACGAATCCATCTGCGGGTTGGCCGTGCCCGTGAGGGACCGCGATGGCGAGACGCTGGCCGCCATCAACGTGAGCCTTCGCTCGGGGGAGTTCACTTGCGAGCGCGCCGTGGGGGAGTTTCTTTCGGACCTGC
>CAMLCW010000067.1 GCA_946478645.1 uncultured Variovorax sp. | reverse complement strand
ACGCAGGGCACGCCGGCCTTGATCATGGCCTGCTTGGCCGAGACCTTGTCGCCCATCGTGCGGATGTTGTCGGGCGTGGGGCCGATGAACTGGAACCCGCTCTGTTCCACGCGCTCGGCGAAATTGGCGTTCTCGCTCAGGAAGCCGTAGCCGGGATGGATGGCTTCGGCATCGGTCACCTCGGCGGCCGAGATGATGGCCGGCATGTTGAGGTAGCTCTGGCCCGACGGTGCCGGGCCGATGCACACGGCCTCTTGCGCGAGCTTGACGTACTTGGCGTCGCGGTCGGCCTCGGAATAGACCATCACGGCCTTGATGCCCATCTCGCTGCACGCGCGCTGAATCCGGAGGGCAATCTCCCCCCGGTTGGCAACCAGGATCTTCTTGAACATGGTCACTCGATGATGAACAGCGGCTGGCCGTATTCGACCGCCTGGCCGTTTTCGCCGAGGATCTGGGTGATCGTGCCGGACTTGTCCGCCTCGATTTCGTTGAGGATCTTCATCGCTTCGATGATGCAGACCGTGTCGCCCTCGTTGACCTTGCTGCCGACTTCGACGAAGGCCGGCGCGCCCGGGCTCGACGCGCGGTAGAAGGTGCCGACCATCGGCGACTTGACCACGTGCCCGGTGGGCGCGGCCTCGGCGGCAGGCGCCGGGGCGGGGGTGATGGCGGGCACGCCGGCGGCTGCGGGTGCGGCGGCGGGCGCAGCCGCCAGGGTCTGCACGTACTGCACCGGCGCGGCACCGCCGCCCTTGACGATGCGAACCTTGCCTTCGGTTTCGGTGATTTCCAGTTCGGAAATATTGGATTCAGACACCAGGTCGATCAGTGTCTTGAGTTTGCGCAGATCCATGAGGCTCCAGTGCCGACTTTGTCGGGATTCGGAAGTAACTTTGCCAAAAATCGGTGATTTTCAGCGAACAGCGGCGAATGCCGCGAGTGTGTATCCGATTCTAACCGTGAACGAGTTCACGTCGCCAACCGTCCAGGTCGGCGGGCACGAGCTGCCCCATTTTACGGGCGGCCACGGTACCGTCGCCGCCGAGCACCAGCGTAAAGGGAAGGCCGCCGGCCGAATTGCCGAGATTCTTGACCAGTTCTGTGCCTTGCAGGCCTGCCAGGCCAATCGGGTACGACACCGGCGTCTTCTGCAGGAACTTGCGCACGGCACTTGGTTGATCGATCGCCAAACCAACCACTTGCCAACCGTTCGGGCCATGATCCCGAAAGAAGCCGTCGATCATCGGCATCTCTTCGACACACGGCGGACACCAGGTCGCCCAGAAGTTGAGCAGCAGCGGCTTGCCGCGCAGGCTCGAGAACTGCAGTTCGCCGCCGCCGGGCTGCTCGAAGCGCTGGACCCAGAAGTCGGGCGCGAGCGTTTCACCCCGGGGCGCGCTGCGCTGCTCGCGCCACCATGCGCCGCCCAGGCCCGCCGCAGCGGCCGCAACCGCCACGCCGCCGTAGAGCAGGCCGCGCCGTGTGGGCGAAGAAGTCATTCATCTGTCCTTTTCTTTTTCAATCAGCCGGCGCAGTGCGGCCAGGTCGCCGCGCGGCGTGCGGCCCTGTGCGTCGGGCCGCAGCGCGCCGCGAAGATCGTCCAGGTCGTAGACCAGCAAGTGCACGCCGATCTCCTCGCCGAGTGCGCGGCTTGCGGCATGCACGCTCAGCGCCTCGACCTGCTCGCCATGGAAGCCGGCCACCATGCGGGGTTCGTAGTCCACGTGGTGGTCGATCAGGGCAATCTCGGCCGACTTCGAATCATCGCAGAACAGCTGGATGTAGATGTCCGACAGCCGCGTGGCCGTGCCATGCCACACCGCGCCGCCCAGGTGCGGGCGGAACTCGGCCATGCGCTCCATCCATTCGAGCGCGAGTTGGCGCAGCGCCTGCAGCTCCTGCGGCTGGGTGTCGGCGCAATACAGCGCGATGTAGTCGCGCACTTCGGCCTCGACCTCGTCGTTGTTGGGCAGCGCCGTGCGCGTCGGGAGACCGAGCACGCGCACCGCGCGGCGCTTCGCGGGCCCGTACTCGAGCCCCTCCTCGACGACGAGGCGGGCGGCTGCCGCGGCGATCTCACGCTTGGACGTGTCCATCGGGGCATTTTGCCCGCAAAGGATGACCCGATGCACCCTCCTAGAATCGACCGATGCACATTCACATTCTTGGCATTTGCGGCACGTTCATGGGCGGATTGGCCGCGTTGGCGCGCGAGGCGGGCCACCGGGTCACGGGCTGCGACGCCGGCGTGTACCCGCCGATGAGCGACCAGCTGCGCGCGCTCGGCATCGAACTGATCGAAGGCTTCGGCGCCGACCAGCTGGCGCTGGCGCCCGACATGTTCGTGGTCGGCAACGTGGTGTCGCGCGCGCGGCTGGCCGACGGCTCGCCCAAGTTTCCGCTGATGGAAGCCATCCTCGACGCCGGCAAGCCCTACACCAGCGGGCCGCAATGGCTCGCGGAGCATGTGCTGCTCGGCCGCCATGTGCTCGCGGTGGCCGGCACCCACGGCAAGACCACCACCACCTCGATGCTGGCCTGGGTGCTCGAACAGGGCGGCAAGGCGCCGGGCTTCCTCGTGGGCGGCGTACCGCTCGACTTCGGCGTGTCGGCGCGATTGGGCGAGGGTCCGGCGTTCGTGATCGAAGCCGATGAATACGACACCGCTTTCTTCGACAAGCGCAGCAAGTTCGTCCACTACCGCCCGCGCACCGCGGTCCTCAACAACCTCGAGTTCGACCACGCCGACATCTTCGACGACCTCGCGGCCATCGAGCGCCAGTTCCATCACCTGGTGCGCACCGTTCCCGCCAGCGGCCGCCTGGTGGTGAACGCCACCGAGGACAGCCTGGCGCGCGTGCTGGCGCAGGGCTGCTGGAGCGAACTCGCGTGCTTCGGCGGCGAAGGCGGGGCTGCGCCATGGCAGGCGCGCGGCACGCACGACGCGTTCGACGTGCTGCACCGGGGCGAGAAGGTCGGGCGCGTCGAATGGGCCTTGTCGGGCCTGCACAACCAGATGAACGCCCTCGCCGCGATCGCGGCCGCCGAACATGTCGGCGTGGCGCCGGCCGATGCGGCCCGCGCGCTCGGCAGCTTCCGCAACGTGCGACGGCGCATGGAGCTGCGCGGCACGGTGGCGCGTGCGGCCGGCGAGATCGCCGTCTACGACGACTTCGCCCACCATCCGACCGCGATCCGCACCACGCTCGACGGCCTGCGAAAGAAGCTCGACGATGCCGGCCGGAAAGACGAACGCATCCTGGCGGCCTTCGAGCCGCGCAGCAACACGATGAAGCTCGGCGTGATGGCAGCACAGCTGCCGTGGAGCCTCGAAGCGGCCGACCTGTCGTTCTGCCACACCGCCGGGCTCGACTGGGATGCGGCCGCCGCGCTGGCCCCAATGGGCGAGCGTGCCCGCGTCGCCGGTGATGTCGGCACGCTGGTGGCCCAGCTGGTCGCCGAAGCGCGGCCCGGCGACCACATCGTCTGCATGAGCAATGGCGGCTTCGGCGGTGTGCACGACAAGCTGCTGCAGGCGCTGCGCGGCAGCGCCGGCTGAGGATCCACCATGGCCACGCGCGCCACCCAACTGATCGACACGCTGAGCCTGCAGCCCCATCCCGAGGGCGGCTGGTACCGCGAGGTGTTCCGTTCGGCCGCGCAGGTGAGCCCTGCCGATGGCCGCACGCCCCGCGGTGCGCTCACCAGCATCTATTTCCTGCTCGAGGCCGGCCAGCATTCACGCTGGCACCGCGTGCTGTCCGATGAAGTCTGGGTGCATCTCGAGGGCGTGCCATTGGCGCTATGGACCTGCGACGCCGCGCTGCGCACCGCGCCGGCGCACGTGCGGCTGGGGCCGGTCGACGTGCACGGCACGCGGCCCCAGCACGTGGTGCCCGCGGGCCAGTGGCAGGCCGCGCGGCCGATCGAAAGCCATTCGTCGGGCGACTACGCGCTGGTTGCCTGCATGGTCGGCCCGGGCTTCGATTTCGCCGACTTCTCGTTGATGGCGCCCGACGGCGACGAGGCCGCCGCGATGCGCCACCACTGGCCCGAACTCGCGGCGCTGATCTGACGAGCGACTAGCCGCGGCGCTGCTTGACGGCGCGCGAGAGCGTCTCGAGCACCTGCACCGAGTCGTCCCAGCCCAGGCACGCGTCGGTGATGCTCTGGCCGTATTCGAGGCCGGCGATCTGGTCCTTGCCCGGCGTGAACTTCTGCGCGCCGGGCTGCAGATGGCTCTCGACCATCACGCCGAAGACGCACTTCGAGCCGCCGGCGATCTGCGCGGCGATGTCCTTCGCCACCTCGACCTGCTTCTGATGCTGCTTGGAGCTGTTGGCGTGGCTGCAGTCGACCATCAGGGTGGGCGGCAGCTTGGCGGCCTCGAGGTCCTTGCAGGCCGCCGCGACGCTCGCGGCGTCGTAGTTGGGCGCCTTGCCGCCGCGCAGGATCACATGGCAGTCGCGGTTGCCGTTGGTCTGCACGATCGCCACCTGGCCGTTCTTGTGCACCGACAGGAAGTGGTGGCCGCGCGCGGCCGCCTGGATCGCGTCGGTGGCGATGCGGATGTTGCCGTCGGTGCCGTTCTTGAAGCCGATCGGCGCCGACAACCCCGAGGCCAGCTCGCGGTGCACCTGGCTCTCGGTGGTGCGCGCACCGATGGCGCCCCAGGCGATGAGGTCGCCGATGTACTGCGGCGAGATCACGTCGAGGAACTCGCTGCCCGCGGGCAGGCCGAGGCGGTTGATGTCGATGAGCAGCTGGCGCGCGATGCGCAGGCCCTCGTCGATGCGGTAGCTTTCGTCGAGGTACGGATCGTTGATCAGGCCCTTCCAGCCGACGGTGGTGCGCGGCTTCTCGAAGTACACGCGCATCACGATCTCGAGCGAATCGGCGTACTTCTCGCGCTCTTGCTTGAGGCGGCGCGCGTAGTCGAGCGCGGCGGCCGGGTCATGGATCGAACAGGGCCCCATGATCACCAGCAGCCGATCGTCCTTGCCCGCCATGATGTTGTGGATGTTGCGGCGCGTGTCGTCGATCAGGGTTTCGACCGGCGTGCCGCGTATCGGGAAGAAGCGGATCAGATGTTCGGGAGGGGGCAGCACGTTGATGTCCTTGATGCGTTCGTCGTCGGTCTTGCTGGTCTTTTCGACGTTCGCATACCAGCTGTCGCTGGCCGGGGCAGTGTTCGTGCTCATGGTGGTTCCTTGTTGTGAAAATCTTCAGGGCATAAAAAAACCGCCGGGGCCTTGGAGGCACCGGCGGTTTTGGAGGGTGTTCGTTTGCGTTTTACGCGCTCGCCTCTCGTCCGCCGGAACCCGGGAACCAAAAGTAGGCAAAGAAATAAGCGCGGACGGCGGACATAGGGGCGGAATGTAGCACGGAAAAACAGAAGCCGGCGCATCGACCGGCTGCGAAAGGATCAGCGATAACCCGATTCGTTGGCGTTGTGGATGATCCAGATCAGGTTGCCGCCCGAGTAGTCGCCCATGCCCCCGCCCGCGAAGATCAGGCGGCCCTGGCCCTTGTAGGTCATCTCGTAACGGTGGCGGTCGCTGCCGAAATAGAACGGGATGAAGGCCTTGCCCGTGACGTACGCACCCTGGTCGGTCGGCGGGCCGGCAAGGTCGGTGACCTGCTTGGCGCTCATGCCGATCTGCAGGCGCGCGAACTTGCTGTTGCGCGCCGGATTGCCGGTGATCTCGCCTTCGTAGCCGTTCAGCCCCTTGACCGTGCGGCCGCTGCCGGCCTCGACCTTGGAGGAGTCGACCACGTTGCCGCGCGCATCCATGCCGGCCTTGGCACCGCCGCGCGCCGCCGAAGGCGCGGCCGCAGGCGCCGCAGCCTGGCTCTCGGCCGAAGCGCCGCCGCGCGAGGCGCAACCCGCCGTCGCCATCGCCACTGCGGCAGCCGCGGCCCACAGCGCCGCGGACGAATTGATCCTGATCGTCATCGAAAAGCTCCTTCAGTCACCAAAAGTGCCGGAGCTTAACAATTGCAATCAAAAATTAGCAGGGGTCGAAAGTTCTACGCCGTTCCGCCGACCGTCAGGCCGTCGATGCGCAGCGTTGGCTGCCCGACGCCGACGGGCACGCTCTGGCCTTCCTTGCCGCAGGTGCCCACGCCCGAGTCGAGCGCCATGTCGTTGCCGATCATCGTCACGCGGGTGAG
Source organism: uncultured Variovorax sp. (assembly GCA_946478645.1). Next base: position 10,804 of record CAMLCW010000067.1, on the reverse strand, counting down.
TGCGTCGGGTCCGTTGCCGACGATGGTCGCGCCCTTGACCGGGTACTGGATCTTGCCGTTCTCGACCCAGTAGGCCTCGCTCGCCGAGAAGACGAACTTGCCGCTCGTGATGTCGACCTGGCCGCCGCCGAAGTTGGTGGCGTAGAGGCCCTTCTTGATGCTGGCGACGATCTCCTTCGGGTCCTTGTCGCCGCCGAGCATGTAGGTGTTGGTCATGCGCGGCATCGGCACGTGGGCATAGCTCTCGCGGCGGCCGTTGCCCGTGGGCTTGACCTTCATGAGGCGCGCGTTGAGCGAATCCTGGATGTAGCCCTTGAGGATGCCGTCTTCGATCAGCACGTTGCGCTGGCTGGCATGGCCCTCGTCGTCGACGTTGAGCGAGCCGCGGCGGTCGGCGATGGTGCCGTCGTCGAGCACGGTCACGCCCTTGGCCGCGACGCGCTGGCCGATGCGGCCCGAGAACGCGCTCGAGCCCTTGCGGTTGAAGTCGCCCTCCAGGCCGTGGCCGATGGCCTCGTGCAGCAGGATGCCTGGCCAGCCCGAACCGAGCACCACCGTCAGCTCGCCGGCGGGCGCCGGACGTGCGTCGAGGTTGGTCAGCGCGGCCTTCACGGCCTGGTCGACATATTCCGCGATCTTCGCGTCGTCGAAGTAGGCCAGGCCGAAGCGCCCGCCGCCACCGCCCGAGCCCATTTCGCGGCGGCCGTTCTGCTCGGCGATCACCGTGACCGACAGGCGCACCAGGGGCCGCACGTCGGCTGCGAGCGTGCCGTCGGCGCGCGCCACGAGCACCACGTCGTATTCGCTCGCGAGGCCGGCCATGACCTGGGCCACACGCGGATCGCGCGAGCGTGCGAGCTTCTCGGCCTTTTCGAGCAGCTGCACCTTGGCCGTGCTGTCGAGCGTGGCGATGGGGTCGATGCCGCCATAGAGCGACCGGCTCGGGGCGATCTTGCGGGCCGCGGTCTTGACGCGGGCGCTGCGGCCGGCCGACGAAATCGACCGCACGGTGCGCGCCGCATCGAGCAGCGACGCCTCGGAAATGTCGTCCGAATAGGCAAAAGCCGTCTTCTCGCCGCTGACCGCACGCACGCCGACGCCCTGGTCGATGCTGAAGCTGCCGGTCTTGACGATGCCCTCCTCGAGGCTCCAGCCTTCGCTGCGCGTGTACTGGAAGTACAGGTCGGCATCGTCCACGCGGTGCGCGGTGATCTCCGCCAGGGCCTTGCCCAGGTGCGATTCGTCGAGGCCGAACGGCGTGAGGAGAAGCTGCTGCGCCGTGGCGAGGCGCTCGATGGTGGGTTCGCGGGAGATCATTGGCTGATTATTGCTCGCACAAGGTGTCCGCACGCGGCCAGGGGCCGGGGCGTTGCATGAGAGCCTGTGCTTCAGTCGCGCAGCAGTTCGTCGGCCAGCGCGCGCAGGATCGGCAGGGCCGGTGCTTCGGTACGCCGCGCGAGCGTCACCACCGCGAAGCGCGCCACGCGCGAGAGCGCGGGCCGCATGTCGAGCTCGCGCAGTTCGGGCGCAGCGGCGCGGATGGCGAGCAGCACGGCGTCGCTGTTGCGCGCCACCTCGACCAGGCTGTGGAGCTCCTCGCATTGCAAGGTGACGCAGGCCGACGGATGCGCCTCCGGCCCGTAGGCCTCGACCAGCGCCGCCGCCACCTGGTCGCTGAGCGGTGTCGAGGCGATGGGGTAGCGCTGCACGTCGGCGAAGCGAACGCCCTGGCGCCTGCGCGCGAGCGGATGGCCGGGCCGGCACAGGAACACGCCGCGCATCTCGCGCACGGTGTCGAGCGCCAGGTCGGGCGCCGGCCTGAGCGAGAGCGCGTCCACCACGAGCGCGTCGAGCGTGCGCGCGCGCAGCGCCTGCAGCAGCAGGTCGGTGTGGCCGCGCGCCACCACCACGCGGACCTTCGGATGGCGCTCGGCCATGCGCATCAGCAACGGCGTCATGAGCATGGCGCCGGGGCCCGAGCCCATGCCGACGCGCAGTTCGCCGCCTTCGGCCTTGCCGACGAGGCGGCCGCTGTCGTGCAGCTCGTCGGCATCGAAGACCACTTGCCGCGCCCGCTCGAGCACCTGCTTGCCGAACGGCGTGAGCTCGTTGCGGCGGCCGATCCGGTCGAACAGCGGCAGGCCCAGCTCGTCCTCAAGCGCGCGGATGCTGCGGCTGAGCGCAGGCTGCGTCAGGTGCAGCGCCTCGGCCGAGGTGCTGAAGGAGCCGGTCGCGGCCAGCGAGATGAGGTGGCGCAGCTGCACCAGGGTCATGGGCGTGGAGCAATGAGTTCGACTCATGCTAATGCATAGAACAATGCATTGGACTGCGCACTTTCCCCTGCCTACGATGCGCCGGCGCCCTTCTTCCCCACCCCCCGGAAAGCGACCCATGACGACGTCCTTGTTCCTGCGCAGGCGAGACCTGCTCGCCTGCACCCTGCTGGCGGCCACCGGCACTGCCACCCTCGCGCAGCAGCCCTACCCTGCCAAGCCCGTCAGCCTGATGGTGCCGTACCCTGCCGGCGGCCCGTCGGATGCAACGGCGCGCATCTTCACCGTGCCGCTCGGCCAGGCGCTGGGGCAGCAGGTGATCGTCGAGAACCTCGGCGGCGCCAGCGGCGCGATCGCGGCGCAGAAGGTGCTTTCGGCACCGGCCGACGGCTACTACGTGTTCCAGGGCTCGCCCAACGAGGTGATCCTCTCGCCGCTGGCCAACGCGGCCGTGAAGCTCAGGGCCGAAGACTTCCGCCTGGTCGCGCCGGTGGCCGACGCGGTGATGGTGTTCGTCGCGCGCAAGGACCTGCCGGCCAACAGCGTCGACGAGCTCATCGCGCTCGCGCGCAAGTCGCCGCAGCAGCCGCTGAGCTACGGCAGCGTGGGCATCGGCTCGCTCTACCACCTGCTGCTCGAGAAGGCGCAGCTGCAGACCGGCATCAAGCTCAACCACGCGCCCTACAAGGGCAATGCGCCGCTGCTGCAGGACATCGGCGGCGGCCAGGTCGACTTCGCGGTGCTGGTCTACAGCGCCGCCATGGGCGCGCTGGCCGAGCAGGGCCGGCTCAAGGTGATCGGGCAGCTGGGCGCGCAGCGCTCGGAACTGCTGAAGAACGTGCCCGCGACAAGCGAAAGCAAGGAGCTCAAGGACTTCGACTACAAGACCTGGAGCGGCTTCATGGTGCCCCGCAAGACCCCCGAAGACGTGGTGCAGCGCCTGCACAAGGCGATCGGTGCCACCCTGGCCAATGCCGGGGTGCGCTCGCAGCTCGCGGCGCAGACGCAGCTGGCGGCGGCGCCCATGTCGCTGGCCGAGGCGCAGAAGTTCTTCGAAAGCGAGACCGCCCGGTACCGCGACATCGCAAAATCCATCAACCTGCAACCCCAATAGGCATTCGCATGAACAACCTGCTTGACGATCTTCAGCACCACGCAGAGGAGTTCATCGGCATCCGCCGCGACATCCACCGCCACCCCGAACTGGCCTTCGGCGAACACCGCACGGCCGCGCTGGTGGCCGGGAAGCTGCGGGCGTGGGGCTACGAGGTCACCGACGGGCTGGGCGGCACCGGGCTGGTCGGGCGCCTGGTGCGCGGCGACGGAACGCGCCGCCTGGGCATCCGCGCCGACATGGATGCGCTGCCGATCGACGAGGCCACCGGCCTGCCGTACGCCAGCTGCCACCACGGCGTGATGCATGCGTGCGGCCACGACGGCCACACCGCGATGCTGCTGGCCGCGGCGCACCACCTGGCCACGCGCGGGCGCTTCTCGGGCACGCTCAACATGATCTTCCAGCCGGCCGAGGAAGGCGGCGGCGGCGCGGTCCGCATGATCGAGGACGGCCTGTTCGACCGGTTCCCCTGCGATGCCGTGTTCGCCATGCACAACATGCCGGGCCTGCCGCAAGGCCGCTTCTCGCTGCGCGAGGGCGCCGCGATGGCTTCATCCGACTACGCCACCGTCATCATCGAAGGCGTGGGTGGCCACGGCGCCATGCCGCACCGCACGGCCGATCCGGTGGTGGCCGCTGCCAGCATCGTGATGGCGCTGCAGAGCGTGGTGTCGCGCAACGTCGCACCGCTGGAAATGGGCGTGGTCACCGTCGGCGCCATCCACGCCGGCAAGGCCAACAACGTGATCCCGGCCAGCGCGACGCTCGAGATCAGCGTGCGTGCGCTCGACCGCGAGGTGCGCGCGCTACTCGAAAAGCGCGTCAAGGCCATCATCGCCGCGCAGGCCGAGAGCTTCGGCTGCCGGGCCGCGATCGAATGGCGCAAGGGCTACGCCGTGCTGGTCAACACGCCGGCCGAGACCGAGTTCGCGCGCCAGGTGGCGCTCGAACTGGTGGGCGCCGAGCGCGTGACGCTGCAGGGCCCGCCGCTCACCGGCAGCGAGGACTTCGCCTTCATGCTCGAGCAGGTGCCCGGCAGCTACCTCCTGATCGGCAACGGCGACGGCGACAGCGCCGGGGCCTGCATGGTGCACAACCCGGGCTACGACTTCAACGACGACAACGTCGCGCTGGGCGGCGCGTACTGGGTGCTGCTGGCCGAGCGCTTCCTGGCGGCCCAGGCCTCCAGCTGACCAGCTAGCTCTGCGCGGTTTTCCGGGCCCGCGCGATCGACATCAGGATGCCGAGCCCGAGCCCCAGCGTGACCATCGCCGTGCCGCCATAGCTGATGAACGGCAGCGGCACGCCCACCACCGGCAGGATGCCGCTGACCATGCCCATGTTCACGAAGGCGTAGGTGAAGAAGATCATCGTCACCGCGCCCGCGAGCAGCCGCGAGAACAGGGTCGTGGCACTGGCCGCGATCGCGAGCCCGCGGAAGATCAGCAGGATGAATGCCGCGATCAGCGCCAGGTTGCCGATGAGGCCGAACTCCTCGGAATAGGCCGCGAAGATGAAGTCGGTGGTGCGCTCCGGGATGAACTCGAGGTGCGTCTGGGTGCCCTGCATGAACCCCTTGCCGGCGAGCCCGCCCGAGCCGATCGCGATCATGCCCTGGATGATGTGGAAGCCCTTGCCGAGCGGGTCCTTGGTGGGGTCGAGCAGCGTGCACACGCGCTGCTTCTGGTAGTCGTGCAGCACCCGCCAGTCCACCCCGTCGACGCACAGCTGCGACTCGAAGCCCACCAGCAGCGTCACCGCCACCACGCCCACCACCACCGGCGGCACGATCAGCTTCCACGGCAGGCCGGCGAAGAAGATCACGGCCAGCCCGGCCGCCAGCACCAGCAGCGAGGTGCCGAGGTCGGGCTGCTTCATGATCAGCCCCACCGGCACCGCGAGCAGCACCGTCGCCACCACGAAGTCGAGCGGCCGCAGCTGCCCCTCGCGGCGCTGGAACCACCAGGCCAGCATCAACGGCATCGCGATCTTGAGGATCTCGCTGGGCTGGATCACGACCCCGACGTTGATCCAGCGCGTGGCGCCCTTCTTGGTGATGCCGAACAGCGCCACCGCGATCAACAGCGCCACGCCCGCGGCATAGAGCGGCACGGCGAACCACATGAGCCGCTGCGGCGGCACCTGGGCGACGACGAACATGATGAAGCCCGCCAGCAGCATGTTGCGACCATGGTCGGCGAAGCGCGAGCCATGGTCGAAGCCGGACGAATACATGGTCAGCAGCCCGGCGAAGGCCAGCAACAGCACGGCGAAGGCCAGGAAGCCGTCGAAGCCCTGGAAGATGGGCGCGACGCGGCGCGCCAGGGAGGGCTGGTTGAACACGGCTGACATGGGTGCGGATTATCCGCGCCAGGCACGGCGGCTCAGTGGACTTCGACCTGAACGACCGTGCGCCCTGGTCGGCTTTCGACCGCCAGCGATGCGCCGACGCCGGCCGACCTTTCGGCCAGCGCCCTCGGCAGCACCGCGGCATCGAAACCCTGTCCGTCGTCGATCACGCGCAAATGCACGCTGCCGCCGGCGGAGTCGGCCTCCAGGCGCAGCGTCGTCGCATGGGCGTGCTGCATCACGTTGGAGATGGCCTCGAACAGCAGGAACTGCAGCTGGCGCATCGCATGTACGTCCAGCCGCTCGAGCACGGGCAGTTCGTCCACCGCCCATTCGAAGCCGAGGCCGGCGGCGGCCACACGTGGTTCGAGCCGGTAGCGCAGGGCCGCCAACAGGGCACCGACGTCGCCCGGCGGCATGTGGATCGAGTCGATCGACAGCTTGAGCTGGTCCATCGAATCGCGCAGCGTGCGCAGCAGCTCGCCGACGTTCACCGGGCCCGACTGGATCTGCCGGATGGCCGAGCTGATGCGCGAGCCGACGCCGTCGTGCATGTCGCGCAGGATGCGTTCGCGCTCCTGGGTGCGCGCCTGGGCCCGCGCCACCTGCTCCAGCGCGGCGTAGGTCGATGCGAGTTCGCGTTCGCGCCGCGCCACCTGCTCGGCCAACCGGGTGACCGCGCTCCGCGCCTCGGCGCTGGCCACATGGAAGCGCCGCAGCACGATCATCAGCAGCGCCACGCCAAGGAACACGGCCGAATAGCGCACCCAGGGAATCTCGCCGTAGCCGCCGCCCAGGCGAAGCACGAGCCAGTCGCGCGCGGCGAAGCCCAGCGCCGCCAGCGCACCGCCCGCCATCATGAGCCGCTCCAGGTTCGGCCGCTTCACCAGCGAGACCGCGAAGGCGCCGACGAACAGTCCCACGGCCGCGATCATCAGCCCGGCCCAGCCGGTGAGCCACTGGGGCTCCTCCCGGTGGAGCGAGAGGCTGCTCGCCGCGAAGGTGCCCACCACGACGCCCACGGCACCCCAGGCCAGCCAGCGCATGCGCGGCTGGCCGCGCCAGCCCGCGAAGTGGCCGCAGAACATCAGGGCGCAGGCCACCCAGGCCGCGCGGCAGGTGGCCATGAGCACGCCCCAGGCCGGCCAGGGGAGCGGCGGCTCGCTGACCAGCCCGCCCGCCACCTGCAGGGCCCAGCAGAGTTCGGCCGCCGCGGCCCATAAGTAGACGCCGTCCCGGCGCGGCCTGCCCGCGTCGGCATCGACCTGCGTGAGCCACAGCGCCAGTGCCACGAGGCCGACCACCGCGGCGAAGGCGCACAGCAGTGCGGTCCCGGTGAAACGCCAGGCGTAGGCGCGCTGGTACAGGTCGCCCTGGACCGTCGCGGCAGGTCCGATGACCACGCGCGACAGCCCCGCGCTGCGTGCGCCGTCCGCGCGGATGCGGACCTGCAGGTGGTTGTCGCCGGCCTGCAGCAGGCGCCGCGGCACCGGCACGTAGACGGGCGCCCTGCCGTGGTCGGGCCCGTTGCCGCGGGCGAGGTCGCCCTGGGCCTGCAGCAGCATGCCGTTGAGCCGCACCTCGAAGACGTTGCCCACACGCGGGATGAAGATGCCCCAGGATGCCTCTGGCGCGGCCGCCAGCCTGAACGGCAGGTCGAAAGTGGCCAGGCCCGGACGCCCCGCGTGCTGCCGGTCCCAGTTGTAGGAAAGCACCAGCGGCGCGCTGCGGGTGAGGCCGTCGACGGTGGTCTCGACGCTGCCGCGGCGCAGTTCGATCGCGCCCTCCGCCGCCGCGGAAGCCACGGCCTGCGGCGCCATCGCCAGCGCGGCCACGCACCAGAGCCACAGCGCCAGCCATGCGCGGTCCGGCCTTCCGAACATGCGCCAACGCACGCGCATCACCCCGGGTGGGACAGCAGGCCGAGGCGGGTGGCTTCGAACACGGCTTCGCTCTTGGAATGCACCGCCAGCTTGCCGTACAGGTTCTTGATGTGGGTCTGCACCGTGTGGACGCTGAGCCCCTTGAGCCGCGCGATCTCGGCGTAGGAGAAACCGCGGGAGATCAGCGTCAGCACCTCGTGCTCGCGGGCCGAGAGCAGACCGGGCGCGCCGTGCTCGGCGGCAGTCTCGGGCACCACGGCGGGCGCGGCGCCCGCCGCCTGGAGGCTGCGGTACTTGGCCAGCACGCGGCGCGCGATCATCGGCGAGATCGGCGACGCGCCGGCCTTCATCTCGACGATGGTCTGCGCGATGTCTTCCGGTGCGGCGTCCTTGTGGATGTAACCGACGGCACCGGCCTCGATGCTCGACAACACGTTCTCCTCGTCGCCGAAGACCGAGATCACCAGCGGCTCGCAGCCGGGGAAGCGCCCCACCGCGTGGCGGATCACATCCAGCCCGCTGCCGTCGGGCATGCCGAGGTCGACCAGCAGCACGTCGGGAATGGTGTCGGTGCGGCCCAGCCAATCGAGGGCCTCGCGCACCGTGCCCGCGCTTCCGAGCCACAGCAGGCTCGCGCTGCGCTGCACGCTGGCCTCGAAGAAGGCACGCGCCCGGCTGTCGTCCTCGACGACGAACACACCCCAGCGGTGCGTCTTGCCGGCATCCATGACCTTGAAATCCATGGACGCGAGCATAAGCCGCGGAACTGAGGAAAAAGTCGCGGCGACCTCCCGTTTTCATGGGATGCGAGGCCCTCGGCGAGGCCGTGAGACTCGTCGCGCGCCAGCCTCTTGCCCCTCCTGCGAGGCTTGACGACGAGACTGAGTACTTTCGAATTCGGCCACCCTCGATTCCGAATCCGACCGGTCCGGTCCGGCGTACAAGGTGCTCTGACAACCACCGCCATTCGCGCAGCTTTGTGCACTTTGCACGCGAGACCGCCGCTTCGGAGCCACGCACCTCATGCAAAATCAAACCGCGCCTTCCACCCGATCCGGGTCGAGCGCTCCAACTTCAGCCCTGCCTCGCATGGACCCGCAAACCACTCACCTCCTGTACCTGCACGGCTTCCGTTCCTCGCCCCGGTCGACCAAGGCGCGGCTGATGGCACAGCGCGTGGCCGAGGCGCATCCCGAACTGCAGTGGTGGTGCCCCCAGTTGCCGCCGTCGCCGCGCGAGGCCATCGACCTGGTGATGAAGGGCATCGCCGACTGGCCGCGAAAGTCGATGGCGGTGGTGGGCTCCTCGCTCGGCGGCTTCTATGCCACTTATGTGGCGGGCATGACGCGCTGCCGCGCCGTGCTGCTCAACCCGGCGGTGCACCCGGCGCGCGACCTCGAGCGCTACATCGGCGACCAGACCCACTGGCACGACCCGGCCGAGCACTTCTATTTCAAGCCCGAGTACATCCAGGAGCTGCGCACCATGGAGGTCGGCGCCCTGACCCGCCCCGAACGTGTGCTCGCCATCATCGCCAAGGGCGACGAGGCGCTCGACTGGCACGAGAGCTCGGCCCGCTACCCCGACAGCAACATCAAGCTGATCGAGGGCGGCGACCATGCGCTGTCCGATTTCGCCACGAACCACCTCGACGAGGTGATGGCCTTCATCAATCCGGTGTAGCCCCAGCGGCGCCGCTGCAGCGCACGCCTGGGGCCTTCGCGGCCGGGACCACGCCCATCCGCATGGGACAATCGCCCGATGTTCGTATTGTTTGAAGAAGCCGGAAAGTACCTCGGCGGCCGCGTGCTCGCGGAGGCCGAAGCATCGGCACAGGTCGAGCTCGACACCGGCAAGCGCGTCAAGGTCAAGGGCGCCAACATCGTGCTGCGTTTCGACAAGCCGGCACCGGCCGAGCTGATCGCCGAAGCGCGCGCGCTCGCCGCCGAAATGGACCTCGACCTGGCCTGGGAGTTCGCGCCCGAGGGCGAGTTCGGTTTCGCGGACCTCGCGGCCGAGTATTTCAGCGACAAGCCCGCGCTCGCGCAGCAGGCGGCGGCGCTGTTCGCGTTGTTCGAGGCGCCGCACTACTTCCGCCGCGCCGGCAAGGGCCGCTTCAAGAAGGCGCCGGCCGAGATATTGCAGCAGGCGCTCGCAGCCATCGAGAAGAAGAAGGTCGTGCAGGCGCAGATCGTCGAATGGGCCGGCCAGCTGGCCGAGGGCACCTGCCCGGCGCCGATCCGCGAGCAGCTCTACAAGATCCTTTTCAAGCCCGACAAGAACGCGCCCGAATACAAGGCCGTGGTCGAAGCTGCACGCACCACGCAGCGCCCGCCGCTCGAACTGCTCGCCAGCGCCGGTGCGATCGACTCGGCCTATCAGTTCCACTGGCGCCGCTTCCTGTTCGAGAACTTCCCCAAGGGCACCGGCTTCCCACCGCTGGCCGCGCCGGCGATCGCCGACGACCTGCCGCTGGCCGAAGGCGTGCAGGCCTTCTCGATCGACGATTCGCAGACCACCGAGATCGACGACGCGCTCTCGGTGCAGGGCCTCGGCAGCGGCACCGTCACGGTCGGCATCCACATCGCGGCGCCCGGGCTCGCGCTCGCGCCGGGCAGCGCCATCGACCAGGTGGCGCGCGCGCGCATGTCCACCGTCTACATGCCCGGCTACAAGATCACCATGCTGCCCGACGAGGTGGTCGATGCCTACACGCTGCTCGAAGGTGGCGACCGGCCCGCGGTGTCGCTCTACGCGCGCTTCGACGAGGCCACGCTCGAGCTGCAGTCGACCGAGACCCGGCTTGAACGCGTCGCCATCGTGGCCAACCTGCGGCACGACCAGCTCGACGGCATGGTCACGCAGCCCTGGCTCGAGGATCCGTCATTCGTTCCGGCCGACGTGCCCGAGGCCGATGCCGCGACCCGGCTGCGCGCGCCGCTCTCGTTCCTGTTCCGGCTCGCCAAGCAGCTCAAGGCGCAGCGCGAGGTGGTGCGCGGCAAGCCCGAGAACTTCAACCGGCCCGACTACAACTTCCGCCTGGTCGGCAACGAGGGCGAGCCGGAGGGCAACGAGCAGGTGCAGATCAGCACGCGCCAGCGCGGCGCGCCGCTCGACCTGATCGTCTCGGAGGCGATGATCCTGGCCAACAGTGGCTGGGGCGGCTGGCTGGGCGAGCTCGG
>CAMLCW010000066.1 GCA_946478645.1 uncultured Variovorax sp. | reverse complement strand
CAGCGAAATAAAGGAGGAGCCGAAGGCGGGGGACATTCGCGGAGGGGAGTACCCGGTGGCCTGGGCATGCGCCCTGAACAGCAGCGCAGAGACGCATTCACAGGCTGATGCGATTCGAAGGTGTTCATCCTAGAACGCTCCTTCGGCCAAGCGCGAGACCGGCTTCGCAGCCGCCTTGCGCCGAACGCGATACGCAATCAGCGTGTCGCAGGCCAGCAGCGTGAACAGCAGCAGCCCCTGGAACACACCGGTCAGCGACTTGGGCAGGCCCAGGCGCGACTGCGCGAGTTCGCCGCCGATGTAGAACATGCTCATCAGGATCGCCGAGAACACCATGCCGACCGGATGCAGCCGCCCGACGAAGGCCACGATGATCGCCGCGAAGCCATAGCCCGCAGGCACGTACGGCGTCAGCTGGCCGAGCGGACCGGCGACTTCGAGCGCACCGGCCAGGCCGGCCGCGCCGCCCGAGACCAGCAGCGCCGTCCACACCGCGCGCCGCGCCGAGAAGCCCGCGTAGCGCGCCGCCGCCGGCGCCAGGCCGCCGACCTGCTGCGCGAAGCCCGCGCGCGTGCGGAACAAAAACACCCAGAGCACGCCCACGCCCACCAGCGCGATGATCAGCCCGATGCTCACGCGCGAGCCCTTGAACAGCCGCGGAATCTGCGTCACCGCCTCGAAGGTCTTCGACTGCGGGAAGTTGTAGCCCTGCGGGTCTTTCCAGGGGCCGAACACCATGTAGCTCAGCAGCAGCGTCGCCACGTACACCAACATCAGGCTCACGAGGATTTCGTTCGCGTTGAAGCGATCGCGCAGGAAGGCCACGATGCCGGCCCACACCATGCCGCCGAGCGTGCCCGCGACGAGGATCGCCGCAACGATCCACCCGCCCGTGGTCTTGTCGGCCATCAGCGCCACGCCGCCCGCCGCGATGGCGCCGAACACGAACTGGCCCTCGGCGCCGATGTTCCACACGTTGGAGCGAAAGCATACCGCCAGGCCCAGCGCGATGATCAAAAGCGGCGTGGCCTTGATCGTGAGTTCGCCGATCGCATAGCCGTTCTTGATCGGCTCGTAGAAGAACACCAGCAGGCCCTTGACCGGGTCCTTGCCGAGCGCCGCGAACAGCGCCACGCCGATCAGCACGGTCACCAGCAGCGCCAGCACCGGCGAGGCAAAGGTCCAGAAGCGCGAGAGCTCCGGACGCGCTTCAAGCCTGAGCATGGATCGCCTCCTTTGCCGCTGCGTTGCCCTGCCCCTGCCAGAGCCCGCTCATCCATTCGCCGATCTGCGGCAGCGTGGCCGCCGCGCGGTCGATCGAGGGCGACAGCCGGCCCTTGGCGATCACGTGCAGCCGGTCGCTGATGTCGAACAGCTCGTCGAGTTCTTCGCTGACCACCAGCACCGCGCAGCCCGCGTCGCGCAGCGCGAGGATCTCGCCGCGGATCAACGCGGCGGCGCCCACGTCCACGCCCCAGGTCGGCTGCGAGACGATGAAAAGCTTTGGATCGGCATCGATCTCGCGACCGACGATGTATTTCTGCAGATTGCCGCCCGACAGCGAACGCGCCGCCGCATGCGGGCCGCCCGCCTTGACGTTGAAGCGCGCGATGATGGCTTTGGCATGCTGCTCGAGCGCCGCGGTCGGGATCCAGCCGCCGCGGCCCACGGCATTGCCGCGCGTGAGCAGCAGGTTGTGCGCGAGCCCCAGCGTGGGCACCGCGCCGCGGCCCAGCCGCTCCTCGGGCACGAAGTGCAGGCCGAGCGCACGCCGCGCGCGCGGCGCGAGCCGCCCGGCGGGCCGGTCGAACACCCGCACCATGGCGGCGTCGGCGCGCACGTCCTCGCCCGAGAGCGCGTAGAGCAGTTCTTTCTGGCCATTGCCCGACACGCCCGCGATGCCGACCACCTCGCCCGCGCGCACCTCGAAGGAGATGCCGTCGAGGTCGACACCGAACTGGTCCTCGCGCGCGAGCGTGAGGCCCGCCACGCGCAGCGCCACCGCGCCCGCATGCACGGGCCGGTGCGTGAGCGGCGGCGGCTCGGCGCCGATCATCAGCCGCGACAGCGACTCGTTGCTTTCCTCCCGCGGATCGCACACGCCCGTCACCTTGCCGCCGCGCAGCACGGTGCAGGCGGTGCAGAGTTCGCGAATCTCGTGCAGCTTGTGGCTGATGTAGAGGATGCTGCAGCCTTCCGACGCGAGCTTGTTCAGCACGCCAAAGAGCCTGGTCACCGCCTGCGGCGTGAGCACCGAGGTCGGCTCGTCGAGGATCAGCAGCCGCGGGTTGGTGAGCAGCGCGCGGATGATCTCCACGCGCTGCATCTCGCCGACCGACAGCGTGTGCACGGGCCGCGAGGGATCGATGTCCAGCCCATACTCGCTCGCCTTGGCCGAGATGCTGCGCGCCACCTCGGCCAGCGAAAGCGACTTGTCCAGACCCAGCCAGACGTTCTCGGCCACGGTGAGCGTGTCGAACAGGCTGAAGTGCTGGAACACCATGCTGATGCCGAGCGCCCTCGCCTGCTGCGGATTGCGCAGCTGCACCGGCTGGCCATCGAACACCACGCTGCCCTCGTCGGGCTTGACCGAGCCGTAGATGATCTTCATCAGCGTCGACTTGCCGGCGCCGTTCTCGCCGAGCACGGCATGGATTTCGCCGGGCGCGACGGCCAGCGAGATGTCGCTGTTCGCCACCACCGCCGGATAGCGCTTGGTGATGTGGGCGAGCTGGAGTCTGGGATGGGTCATGCCGGGATTTTTGGATTCGTCTCGTTCAACAGCAAACAAGGCGGGGCAGCTATTAGTTTAATAGCGCCCCGCCCGAATCGGCGCCCCCGGCGGGCGCTCCCGGTCAGTGCCCGCCGATATAAGCGAACTTGAAGAGGAAGATCGCCGCGATCACCCAGACCATCACATGCACTTCCCGTGCCCGGCCGGTGAACAGCTTGAGCACCGCATAGGTGATGAAGCCGAAGGCCAGGCCGTTGGCGATCGAATAGGTGAAGGGCATCGCGAGCGCGGTGACCACGGCGGGGATCACCTCGGTGGTGTCTTCCCAGTCGAGCTCGACGAGGTCGCGCAACATCAGGCAGCCGACGAACAGCAGCGCCGGTGCGGTGGCGTAGGCCGGCACCGAGCCTGCGAGCGGCGAGATCATGAGGCAGGCCAGGAACAGCGCGGCCACCACCACCGCGGTGAGGCCGGTGCGCCCGCCGGCCTGCACGCCGGCCGCGCTCTCGACGTAGGCCGTGGTGCTCGAGGTGCCGAGCAGCGAACCCGCGAAGATGGCGCCGCTGTCGGCCAGCAGCGCCTTGTTCATGCGTTCCATCTTGCCCGGCACCAGCAGGCCGGCGCGCTTGGCCACGCCCATCAGCGTGCCGGTGGCGTCGAACATCTCGACCAGGAAGAACACCAGCACCACATTGAGGATGCCGCCCTTGAGCGCGCCCAGGATGTCGAGCTCGAGGAAGGTCGGCATGACCGACGGCGGCGCATCGAAGATGCCGTTGAACTTGTTGCCGCCGAAGAAGAACGACAGCACCGTCACGAGCATGATGCCGACCAGGATCGCGCCGCGCACCTTGAGCCGGTCGAGCACCACGATGACCAGGAAGCCCAGCGTGGCCAGGATCACCGGCGGCGAATGCAAATCGCCGAGCGTGACGAAGGTCGCGGGCGACGCGGCCACCACGCCGGCGCTCTTGAGCGCGATCAGCGCGAGGAACATGCCGATGCCCACCGTGATCGCCGTTCGCAGCGACTGCGGTATGCCGCGTATGAACAGCTCCCGCAGCCCCGTGACCGTGACGACGAGGAACAGGCAGCCCGAGATGAACACCGCGCCCAGCGCCACCTGCCAGGTGTAGCCCATGCCCAGCACCACCACGTACGAGAAGTAGGCGTTCAGCCCCATGCCCGGCGCCATGGCGATCGGGTAGTTGGCATACAGGCCCATGATCAGCGTGCCGAGCGCCGCGATCAGGCAGGTGGCGACGAACACCGCGCCCTTCGGCATGCCCGCATCGCCGAGGATCGACGGGTTGACGAAGATGATGTAGGCCATCGTCAGGAAGGTGGTGAGCCCCGCGATGACCTCGGTGCGCACTGTCGTGTTGTGTTCGGCCAGGCCGAACCTGCGTTCGAGCCAGCCGCCAGCGAGCGGCGTGGCGCCGCGCGCAATGGCCGCCGGTGCGGCGGGATCGGTGACCTTCGGCACCTCTTCAAACCTGTTCATTTCGCTTGTCTCCAGCTGTTTTATGGGGCGGTCGTTTCATCGTGCCCTCGTGATCGCGACGCCGGCGCGATCACAAGGCTCAGGGCGGATCGGGGATGTCGGGGGTATGCACGGGCCGCAGCGACGCCGCCACGCCCTTGATGCAGTCGCGCAGCCAGCGCGCGGAACTCGACGAATGGGTGCGCTCGTGCCAGAGCTGGTAGTACATGAGCCGCGGCAGGGCCACCGGGCATTCGAGGATCTTCAGCGGCAGCCGCGCCGCGAAGCGCTCGCAGTACTGGCGACCCGTGGTCAGCACGAGCAGGCTGGAGGCGACCATGTCGGGAATCAGCCCGAAGTGCGCGCAGCGCGCCGTGATGTTGCGCTGGCGCCCGAGCTCGTCGAGCATCTGGTCGATGATGCCGCGCCCACCAGGGTGCATCGGCGTGGGCGCGATGTGCTCGGCCGCGAGCCAGGTCTCCAGGTCCCAGCCGCGGCGCACCGCCGGATGGTCCTGGTTGACGAGCGAGACCACGTCGTCGCCGAAGAGCCGCGCCATGTGCAGGTCTTCGGGCGGTTGCAGCCAGTTGCCGATCACCAGGTCGACCTGGCCGAGCGAGAGATGGCCGTGGTAGTCGGAATCGGGCGAGAGCGCATGGATCTCGATGCGGCACAGCGGTGCCTCGCGCTTGACCTCGGCCACCAGCATCGGCAGGAACAGCGGGTCCATGTAGTCGCTCGCGGCGATGCGGAAGGTGGTGGCCGCCGACTGCGGCTCGAAGCCGCGCACATCGGAGAACAGCATCTCGGCGGCGCGCAGGATGCTCGCGGCCGGCTCGATCATGCGCAGCCCCGCATCGGTCGGCACCATGCCCGAGCCCGAGCGCACCAGCAGCGGATCGCCCGAGAGTTCGCGCAGCCGCTTGAGCGCGGCCGACACCGCGGGCTGGTACATGCCCAGGCGGATGGCGGCGCGCGAGACGCTGCGGTCGGTCAGCACGGTGTGGAGCACCCGTATCAGATGAAGGTCGATCTTGTCGAAAAGAGCCTGGTCGCGCATGGGCCGCTCGTACGGTAGTGGACGATGCGGGCGGTTATACGCCGCGGGGACCCGGACTTCCGGACGCAGAGGGCGCAGAGGGCGCAGAGATTTCGCAGAGGACGCAAAAGGAAAACCAAGAACATATCCATATTTGGTTTGCTTCTGCGTCCTCTGCGTCACTTTGGTCTTCCTTCTGCGTCCGGAAGTCCGTCTTTTCGGCAGCCATCACACTTGCACAGCCGTGATGGCGCGCAGGATCGCCTCGCTCGTCGCGGGCGCCTTGAGCGGCGGATCGATGCGGTGGCCGCCCGCGGCCGAGACGGCGTCGCGGATCGCGAAGAACACCGAGAACGGCAGCAACAGCGGCGGCTCGCCAACCGCCTTGCTGCGGTGGATCGAGTCTTCCGCGTTCTGACCCTCGAACAGGCGCACGTTGAAGACCGGCGGGCAGTCGTTGGCGGTCGGGATCTTGTAAGTGCTCGGCGCGTGGGTCGTGAGCTTGCCGCTCTGCGGATGCCACACCAACTCCTCGGTGGTGAGCCAGCCCATGCCCTGGATGAAGGCGCCCTCGACCTGGCCGATGTCCACGGCCGGGTTCAGCGACTTGCCCGCGTCGTGCAGGATGTCGGCGCGCAGGAGCTTCCATTCGCCGGTGAGCGTGTCCACCACCACCTCGCTCACCGCCGCGCCATAGGCGAAGTAGTAGAAGGGGCGGCCCTGCATCTTGTCCCGGTCCCAGCTCAGGCCCGGCGTGGCGTAGAAGCCGTCCGACCAGAGCTGCTTGCGGTCGAGATAAGCCTCGCCCACCACGGTGCTGAAGGCCAGCGTGCGGCCGTTGACCTCGACCTGGTCGTTCGCGAAGCGCACCGCGGCCGCATCGCCGCCATGCCGCTCGGCCGCGCACGCGGCCAGGCGCTCGCGGATCTGGCGCGCGGCGTCCTGCGCCGCCTTGCCGTTG
Organism: uncultured Variovorax sp.; assembly: GCA_946478645.1. The sequence goes on along the minus strand of CAMLCW010000066.1, from coordinate 10,834 downwards.
AGGTCGGCGCCGGTCGAGGCGGCCGTGGCCGAGGTGTTGGCCACCTTGGTGGTGTCGGTGGCGGTCACGCGCACGCGCTCGAAGCTCACGCCGAGTTCATGCGCCACCACCTGCGCCACCTTGGTGTTGAGGCCCTGCCCCATCTCGGTGCCGCCATGGTTCACGAGGATCGAGCCGTCGGTGTACACGTGCACCAGCGCGCCGGCCTGGTTGAAGTGCTTCACGTTGAAGGAGATGCCGAACTTCAGCGGCGCCAGCGCCAGGCCGCGCTTGAGCACCGGGCTCTTCGCGTTGAAGGCCGCGATCTCCTCGCGCCGCGCGCGGTAGCCGCTCGTGGCCTCGAGCTCGGCGACGAGCTCGTGCACGATGTTGTCGGTGACGGTCTGGCGGTAGGGCGTGACGTTGTTCTCCGTCTTGCCGTAGAAATTGACGCGCCGCACGTCGAGCGGATCGCGGCCCAGCGCGCGCGCCACCGAGTCGAGGATGTTCTCGACCGCGATCGCACCCTGCGGTCCGCCGAAGCCGCGGAACGCGGTGTTGCTTTGCGTGTTGGTCTTGCCCGAGTAGCCGTGCATCGCCACGTTGGGCAGCCAGTAGGCGTTGTCGAAGTGGCAGAGCGCGCGCGTCATCACAGGCCCGGAGAGGTCGGCCGAGTGGCCGGCGCGCGAGACCATGGTGATCTCCGCGCCGAGGATGCGCCCCTCGTCGTCATAGCCCACTTCGTATTCGTACCAGAAGCAGTGGCGCCGGCCGGTGATCATGAAGTCGTCGTCCCGGTCGAGCCGCAGCTTCACCGGGCGCTGCAGCCGGCGCGCCGCAATGGCGGCCACGCAGGCGAACAGCGCCGACTGCGATTCCTTGCCGCCGAAGCCGCCGCCCATGCGCCGGCATTCGACGTGCACTTCGTTCGACTGCAGGTGCAGCGCATGCGCCACCAGGTGCTGCATTTCGCTCGGATGCTGGGTCGAGCAGTGGATGTGCAACGCGCCGCCTTCCTTGGGGATTGCGTAGCTGATCTGCCCTTCGAGATAGAACTGCTCCTGCCCGCCGACGTCGAAATTCGCCTTGTGGCGGTGCGGCGCGCTCGCGATGGCCGCGCGCACCGCGGCTTCGTCTCCCTCGTTGGCCGCGCCGCCGCTGCGCACGATGTGCATCGGCGGCACCACGTACTGGCCGCGCGCATGCGCCTGCTGCGGCGTCAGGACCGGCGGCTCGGCCGCCACGGCGATCGCCTCCTTCGCGCGCGCCGCGGCGCGGCGTGCGGCGTCCCGCGTCTCGGCGATCACCGCGAACACCGGCTGGCCCAGGTAGCGGATCTCGCCGCCGTCATTCACCGGCAGCAGGATCGGGTCGTCATGCACGATGGAGCCGCAGTCGTTGCTGCCCGGGATGTCGTCGGCCGTGAGCACGGCCACCACGCCGGGCATCGCGCGGATCGCGTCGAGCGACAGCGCCGTGACCCGGCCGCTGGCCACCGGCGACAGGCCCAGTGCGCAATGCAGCGTGCCCGCGATCTCGGGAATGTCGTCGATGTAGGTTGCCTCGCCGGCCACGTGCAGGTGCGCCGATTCGTGCGGCCGGCTGATGCCCACGCGCGCGCCCTGCTCGTGCGCGAGCGCCTCGGCGCCGTGGTCGATGCGCGCGGCGGTGTTCTTCAGGTAGTTCGCGAAGGCCTCTGCGGGTTGCAGCAGGCGCGGGTCGAGGGGCTTGTTCATTGTTCAGTACTCCGGGTGCGGGAGCGGGAGCGGGAGCGGGAGCGGGAGCGGACAGCCGGACGCAGAGGACGCGAAGGTTTCGCAGAAGTCGCAAAAGAAAACCATAAAAATGGCTTCGGTTTGTTCTGCGACCTCTGCGTTGCTTTTGTATTTCTTCTGCGTCCGGAAGTCCGAATTCATACCCCGCCCTCCGCCACCACCTCATGCGGCATCACGCTCCACACGCTGGTCTCTTCGATCGAGAGCGCGTCGTCGGCGCGCGTCTCGAGCCACAGGCGCTGGATGAGGTTCTGCGCCACCTGCATGCGGTAGTCGGCCGAGGCGCGCATGTCGGAAAGCGGCTTGAAGTCTTCGGCGAGCGCATGCTTGGCGGCGTTCACGCTGGCCTGGGTCCAGGGCTTGCCGACGAGCGCGGCTTCGGCGTTGGCGGCGCGCTTGACGGTCGCGGCCATGCCGCCGAAGGCGAGGCGCACGGCCTTCACGGTCTGGCCGTCGGCGGCGAGTTCGAGCGCGAAGCCGGCGCACAGCGCCGAGATGTCGCAGTCGAAGCGCTTGCTGATCTTGTAGGCACGCACCTGGCGGCGCATGGCCGCGAGCGGCACCGCGAGCCCCCGCACGAACTCGCCGGGCTGCAGCTGGTTCTTCATGTAGTCGAGGTAGAAATCGGCCAGCGGCATGCGCCGCACCGCGTCGCCGCGGCGCAGTTCGATCTCGGCGTCGAGCGCCATCAGCACCGGCGGCGAATCGCCGATGGGCGAGCCGTTGGCGACGTTGCCGCCCATGGTGCCCGCATGGCGGATCGGCGGCGAGGCGAAGCGCAGCCACACGTCCTGCAGGCTCGGCACGCGTTGCACCAGCGCCGCGAAAGCGGCTTCGAGCGAGGCGCCGGCGCCGATGTGGAGCGCACCGGTGGCCTCGTCGCCGCGGACCTCGATGGACTTCAGCTCGGCCACGTCGCCCACGTAGATGATGTCGCCCAGGTCGCGGAACTGCTTGTTGACCCAGAGGCCGACGTCGGTCGAGCCGGCCAGCAGCTGGGCGCCCGGCTTGCGCTCGCGCAGCGCGGCCAACTGGGCCAGCGTCTTCGGCGCATGGAAGCGATCGGTGCGCGCGCCGAGCGGCGCCGCGTACTCGAGCCCGTCACCGTCCTGCAGCGCGGTGAGCGCGGCCACCACCGGCCGGGTGTCGAGCCGCACGCCGGGCAGGTCGAACATGCGCTGTCCCGCGTCGAGGATCGGGCGGTAGCCGGTGCAGCGGCACAGGTTGCCCGAGAGTTCGTCGGCCAGTTGCTGGCGCGTGGGCTGCGTGCCCCGGGCCTGGTGGTGTTCGTAGCTCGACCACAGCGACATCACGAAGCCCGGCGTGCAGAAGCCGCACTGCGAGCCGTGGCAGTCGACCAGCGCCTGCTGCACCGGATGCAGCATGTGCACCGGATGCTTGACGCCCTTGGGCGGCGCGGCGCTCGCACACTGGGCCTTCAGATCCTCGACGGTGAACAGCGCCTTGCCATCCAGCGTCGGCAAGAACTGGATGCAGGCATTGACCGTCTGCAGCTTGAGCCCGTCGATGGCGCCGGGCGCCTGGGCGTCGTCGCCGGCCAGTTCGCCGATCACCACCGTGCAGGCGCCGCAGTCGCCCTCGTTGCAGCCTTCCTTGGTGCCGGTGCAGCGCGCGTCCTCGCGCAGCCAGTCGAGCACCGAACGGGTCGGGTGGACGCCGCTCACCTCCACGATCTTGCCGCGGTGGAGGAAACGGATCGGACGGGTCTGGCTGCTGTGGCTGCTGTGGCTGCTGTCGGTGCTCATGCTTTTGGCTCGTGGGCGGCCCGTGGCGGGCCAGTCATGGACGTTAGCGGCTTGTCCGCAAGGCTGCATACGCAGGTGCCCATAACGCGTATGCGCCGTGCGGTATGCCAGCTACGGGGAAACCCTTGCGTGGGCCGAGCAATTCTCGCGCCATGGGGCGCGCGGCGTCGGGCTTTCGCCGCGGGCCGGTTCAGTCGCGCGGGCGCCCGGTCGATTCGCGCACCACCAGCGACACGTCCACCTCGTGGTGCAGCGCGGCCGGCCTGCCGGCCAGCGAGTTCACGAGGTATTCGCCGGCCCGCGTCCACACCTCGTCAGTCGGCAGATGGATGGTCGTGAGGCTCGGGCGCAGGTGGCGGCTCCATTCGAGGTCGTCGAAGCCCATCACGGAAAGGTCGCCGGGCACGTGCAGGCCGCGGCGCTCGGCTTCGAGCATCACGCCGTAGGCGATCACGTCGTTGCCGCAGACCACCGCCGTGGGCCATTGTTCGCTCGGCGGCGACAGCAGCACCCGCGCGCCCTGGCGCGCGTCGTCGAGGTGGTAGGGCACCTCGACGTACCACTCGGGCCGCAGCGCCAGGCCGCTTTCGGCGAGCGCGCGCCGAACGCCGGCCACGCGGGCGGTCGCGCGATCGTTGTTCGACGAGACCGCCGCCACCATGCCGATGCGCGTGTGGCCCAGTTCGACCAGATAGCGGCAGGCGCGGTAGGCCGCGGCCTCGTTGTTGCTGCCCACCGAGGCATAGGGCTTGTCGGGGTGGTACACGCCCACGTTCACGAACGGAATGCGCTGCGACGCGAGCAGCCGGCGCAGCGCGTCGGTGTGCATGTCGCCGCGCAGGATCAGCCCGTCGATGCCGCGGCTCACCATGTTCTGCGCCTGCCGCGCCTCGGTTTCGGGGTCGTAGCCGCTGGTGGACAGCAGCAGCAGGTAGCCCTGCAGCGACAGGTAGCTCTGCAGCGCCTCGATGCCGCGCGCGAACATGGCGTTGTCCACGGTCGGAATGATGGCGCCGATGGTGCGCGTGCGGCGCGACGAGAGCGCGCGCGCCGCGGCGTCGGGGATGTAGCCGAGCTCGGCGATCGCCGCATCGATGCGCTGGCGCAGGTCGGGGCGCACCGATTCGGGGTTGTTGATCGCACGCGAGATCGAGGCCGTGGACACGCCCACGTGCTTGGCGACGTCACGGATTCCCACGGATTTCGGCTTCATGATGAAACAGTTTACAGGAAACGGTACGTCGCCGATTACAGGAAGTTTTTGGGGAAATCCCCTATGAATTCACCCGGAACAGCACCCTTTTCGGGTTGACATCGCAGTGCATGATTCCGAGAATCCTGTAAACGGTTACAAGCGAATCGCCGACCTTGGCGACCCGCCTTTCAACACGTCAAAGGAGACCCGAGACATGCACACAGCCTTCCACCGCCCCACCCTTCGCCCGCGCGTTCGCGCCATCGCGCTGCTCGTCGCCGCGGCCTGCGCCGGCACGGCGTCGGCCCAGGAGTTCGACTGGAAGAAGCACCAGGGCAAGACCGTGACCTTCCTGGCGAACAACAACCCGGTCGCCAACGCGCTGCTCAAGCACAAGGACGATTTCGAGAAGCAGACCGGCATGAAGCTCAAGGTCGACTCCTACCAGGAGCAGCAGATGCGCCAACGCCTGGTCACGGTGATGAACTCGCGCAGCGACGAGATCGACGTCTTCATGTCGCTGCCCTCGCGCGAAGGCATGCAGTTCGCCAAGGCCGGCTGGTACGCCGACCTCTCGGGCCTGGTGAAGACATCGAGCGCCAAGGACTACGACTTTGCCGACCTGAGTGCCGGCATGCTCAAGGACGCCACCTACGAGAAGCAGCTCACCGGCATTCCGATGAACGTCGAGGGCCCGGTGCTGTACTACCGCAAGGATCTGTTCCAGAAGTGCGGCGTGTCGCTGCCCAAGAGCCTGCCCGAGCTGGAGGCCGTGGCCGCCAAGCTCAAGGCCTGCGAACCGGGCGTCACGCCCTTCGTCTCGCGCGGCCTGAAGCCCGCGCTGCCCTTCACCTACAGCGTGTTCCTGCACAACATGGGCGGCCAGTACATGAAGGACGGCAAGTCGCAGCTGTGCAGCAAGGAAGGCCAGGCCTCGATGGGGCTCTATGCCAAGCTGCTCAAGGACTACGGCCCGCCCGGCGTCGTGAACTACAGCTTCTATCAAATCTCGTCGCTCTACCGCGAAGGCAAGGCCGCGATGGCGTTCGAGTCGTCGAACGAGCTGCGCAACGTGATGGACGGCGGCGCGCGCCTGAAGGACACCGCTGTGGCCGTGCTGCCGGCCGGCCCGGGCGGCTCGCATCCCACGGTGATCGGCTGGACCATGTCGGTCTCGGCACACAGCAAGAACAAGGAAGCCGCCTGGTACTTCGTGCAGTGGGCCACGAGCCCGGCCGTGCAGGCCAAGCTCGCGCTCGACGGCGTCGCGCCGCCGCGTTCGGCCGTCGCCAAGTCGCCCGGCTACAAGGCCTGGATGGACGAGCAGCCGGTGCGCGCCGAATGGGTGGCCACCGTCAACGAACTGGCACGCACCGGCACCTCCGAAGTGGGCTATCCGATCGTGGCCAACCCCGCGTCGCGCGACCACATCGGCCAGGCCGTGCAGGAACTGCTGCTGGGCCAGAAGACGCCGGCCGAAGCCTGCGCCGACGCCGACAAGAAGCTCGACGCACTGATCGCCAGAGACTGATGGCCGTGTTCGACTTTCCCGCAGGCCACCGCGTGCTGGTGGTCGGCGGCGCCGGCGACATCGGCGCCGCGATCTCGCGCTCCTTCCTCGAGATGGGCTGCGAGGTCATCGCCACCGGCGTCGATGAAGCCGCGCTCGCGGCCAGCTCGCTCGCGCCTTCGCCACGGCTCGCGCTGCGCACGCTCGACGTGACCGACGACGCGCAGGTCGCCGCCTTCGTCGGCGGCCTCGAGGGGCTCGACACGCTGGTCAACAGCGCCGGCATCCTCGCGCGCTTCAAGGAGTTCGAGATCGAGACCTTCCAGCGCGTGCTCGACGTCAATCTCACGGGCACCTTCCGGCTGTGCAATGCGTGCCTGCCGCTGCTCGAAAAGAGCAAGGGCAGCATCGTCAACGTGGCCTCGATGAACGCCTTCGTCGCGCTGCCTTTCATTCCGGCCTACTGCGCGAGCAAGGGCGGCGTGGTCATGCTGACCAAGTCGCTCGCGCTGGCCTGGGCCGAAAAGAAGGTGCGCGTGAACGCGATCGCGCCGGGCTACGTGGAAACCGCCATCAACGCAGCCGGCCGCCAGGACACGGCGCACTACGAGCGCATCCGCTCGCGCATTCCGCTCGGCCAATGGGCGCAGCCCGGTGACATCGCGGGCAGCGCGGTGTTCCTCGCCTCGCCCGCGGCGCACTACGTCACCGGCACCGTCCTTGCCGTCGACGGCGGCTTTCTCGCAGGGTGACCCCATGAGCCAATCGATCGGCACACGCGGCCAGCTCGCGTTTCTCTCGCTGCCGGCCGTGATCTTCACGGTCGCGATGATCGCCTTCCCGTTCGCCTACACCGTGTGGTTCAGCCTGCACGAGTTCAGCTTCGGCGGCAACCCGCGCTTCAACTGGGGCATGAACTACGCCGACATGGTCGGCGACGGCGAGTTCTGGAACGGCCTCAAGATCACGCTGGTGCTCTATGTGCTCTCGCTGGTGCTGCAGCTCGTGCTGGGCACCTGGATCGCCATGCTGCTGCACAACTCCAAGAAGCTCTCGGGCATCGTGCGCACGCTGATGATCTCGCCCTTCGTGCTGCCGCCCGTGGTGGTCGGCATGATGTGGCTGGTGGTGCTCGACCCTTCCATCGGCGCCGCCAACTACCTGCTCACGGCCGCGGGCCTGCCGCGCTCCGACTGGCTCGCGTCGCCCGTGTGGGTGATCCCCACTGTGGCGATGATCGACACCTGGCAGTGGACACCGTATGTCGCCTTGATCGTGCTCGGCGGCCTGCAGTCGCTGCCGCCCAACGTGTACGAGGCCGCACAGATCGACGGCGCCTCGCGCTGGCGGACCTTCTGGCGCATCACGCTGCCGCTGCTCGCGCCCACGCTGGTGACCGCCGCCATCCTGCGCAGCGTCGACCTGCTGCGCTTCTTCGACATCATCTACATCACCACCCAGGGCGGGCCGGGCAATGCCTCGAACACGCTCAACATCTACGGTTTCCGCAAGGGCTTCGAGCTGTTCGAGATCGGCTATGCGAGCGCGCTGATGATCACGCTCTCGGCGATCGTGCTCGGCGCCGTGATGGTGCTCACCCAGGCGCGCAAGCGCGTGGCGTGGTGAAGGAGGGCTGCAAGCCATGAACGACAAGCTCGCGCAACGCCTCAACCTGCTGCAGATCGCCTTCGTCGCGCTCCTGATCCTGCTGCCCATCGCATGGATGGCGCTCGCGTCCTTCAAGCCTTCGGCCGAGGTCACGGCCTACCCGCCCAAGCTGTTCTTCTCGCCCACGCTGGAGAACTACCGCACCCTCTTCGGCACCACGCCGTTCCTGCACTACACCTGGAACAGCACGGTCATCACCGTGGGCTCGACCGCCATCGGCCTGCTGCTCGGCATTCCGGCGGCGTTCGCGGTCTCATGGACGCGCATCACCTGGCCCGCCACGGTGACGCTGCTCGCGCGCATGGCGCCGGGCACGCTGTTCCTGCTGCCGTGGTACGTGATGTTCCGCGAGGCCGGAATGATCGGCAGCTACTGGGCGCTGATCCTCACGCATGCCGCCATCACGATGCCGATCGTGATCTGGGTGCTGCTGCCGTTTTTCGACAACATCCCGCGCAGCGTGCTCGAAAGCGCGCAGGTCGACGGCTGCAGCGTGCCGCGCATCCTCTGGCGCATCGCGCTGCCGCTGGTGATGCCGGGCGTGGTGGTGGCGTCGATCCTGTCGTTCGTGTTCTCGTGGAACTACTTCCTGTTCGCGCTCGTGCTCTCGAACGGCGACACCAAGACGCTGATCGCGGCGTCGTTCAATTTCATCGGCGAAGGCGCATCGAATTGGGGCGCGCTCATGGCGGCCGCCACGCTCATTGCGCTGCCACCGCTCATCCTCGCATTCATCGTCCAGCGCCGGCTCGTGTCGGGCCTGGCGATGGGTGCGGTCAAAGGCTAGGAGAAATCAAAATGCAAGCTGCCATCTTTCACGGCGACAAGAACATCACCATCGGCGAAGCGCCGATGCCCGTCGCGGGCCCCGGCGAGGTGCTGCTGCGCGTGCGCCGCACCGCGCTCTGCGGCTCCGACACCAAGCTGTGGTTCAACGGCGCGAGCTTCACGCCCGGCCACGAGATCTTCGGTGTGGTGCAGCAGCCCGGGCATGCGCTCGACGGCAAGCGCTGCCTGGTCTACATCCCGGTGCACTGCGGCCATTGCGACGCCTGCCGCGCGGGCGACACGCAGATGTGCCTGAACGAATCGGTGCTGGTCGGCTGGAACCGCCCCGGCGGCTACGCCGAATACCTCACGGTGCCCGAGCAGTGCCTGCTGCCGGTGCCCGACGACATCGAGGACGAACTCGCCCCGCTGCTGCTCGACACCATCGGCACCGCCGCGCACGGCATCCGCTTCGTCAAGCCGCTGGTGCCGCCCGAGACCACCGGCGCGGTGCTGGTGACGGGCGCGGGCCCGGTCGGCATCGGCGCGCTGATCGCGCTGCAGAACATCGGCTACACCGACGTGTACGTGTCCGACCTGAAGGAAGAGCGGCTGCAGCTCGCCGAATCGTTCGGCGCCAAGCGCCATCCGGTGGGCGACGCGAGCAAGCGCTTCAAGCTCATCGTCGAATGCAGCGGCGCCCATGCCGCGCGCAGCCTCGGCATGGAGATCGTGCTGCCGCGCGGCGTGCTCATTTTGATCGGCGAGAGCGACAAGCCCTGGCCCGTGCAGGAGAACAAGGCGATCCGCCGCAAGGACTTCTACATGGTGCGCACCTTCTACTTTCCGAAGAGCGACTTCGAACTCAACGTCGAGCTGCTGCGCGCCGAGAAGGCACGCTACCGCCAACTGGTCGATGCGCAGTTCGGCATCGACCAGCTGCCCGAGATGTTCGGCCGCTTCGTGGCGGGCGAACTCGTCAAGCCGTTGCTGGCGTTTGCCTGAAGGACCGAGACGCATGGCATCCATTCGAATGAACGGCCTGGTGAAGCGCTTCGGCGACGTGGCCGTGATCCCCTCGCTCGACCTCGAGATCCGCGACGAGGAGTTCGTGGTTTTCGTCGGCCCCTCGGGCTGCGGCAAGTCGACCTTGCTGCGCATCATCGCGGGCCTGGAGCCCATCGACGGCGGCGAGCTCTTCATCGGCGACACGCGTGTCAACGACATGCCGCCCGCGCAGCGCGACATCGCGATGGTGTTCCAGGACTACGCGCTCTATCCGCACATGACGGTGCGCGACAACATGGGCTTCGGCCTGGAAATGCGCAACACGCCCAAGGACGAGATCGCGCGCCGCGTCGACCGCGCCGCCGGCATGCTGCGCATCGAGCCCTATCTCGACCGCAAGCCCAAGGCGCTGTCGGGCGGCCAGCGCCAGCGCGTGGCCATGGGCCGCGCGATGGTGCGCAACCCGAAGGTGTTCCTGTTCGACGAGCCGCTGTCGAACCTCGACGCGAAGCTGCGCGGCGAGGTGCGCACCGAGATCAAGGCGCTGTCGCAGCAGCTCAAGACGACGATGATCTTCGTCACCCACGACCAGGTCGAGGCCATGACCATGGCCGACCGCATCGTGGTGCTGAAAGCCGGCGTGGTGCAGCAGTTCGATACGCCCGAAGAGGTCTACAAGTCGCCCGCGAACCAGTTCGTGGCAGGCTTCATCGGCTCGCCGACGATGAACTTCTTCGACGTGACGGCCGAGGGCGCGAACGTGCGCATGGACGACGGCACGCTGTTCCCCGCGCCCCCGCGCTGCGGCGGCGTGACAGGCCCAGCGGTGCTGGGTGTGCGCCCCGAGCACATGCAGGTGCTGCCGGCCGACGCACCGGGCCTGCGCGTGCAGGTGAGCGTGGTGGAGCCGCTGGGCTCGGACACGCTGGTGTACTTCGACCGCGCCGGCACGCGGCATGTGGCGCGCGTGGCGCCCGAACTGCAGGTGCGGCCGAAGGACATGGTCACGCTCGATTTCGATATGGAAAAGTGCCATCTGTTCGACAAGAACGACGGGGCGGTGCTGCGTGGTTGAGATGGGGCGTCCTTGCTTTTCGCAGTCTTCGGGGTGCGATCCCGCCGACGGTGGGCTCCCCTCCGCGAATGTCCCCCGGCCTGCGGCCTC